>NZ_JBEYLC010000113.1:0-9330 GCF_040635885.1 Nocardiopsis sp. NPDC006832
TTTCGGCTTTGCGTTTTCGCCTGTCGGTTTGAACGCTGGGCTTTTGAAGCGACTCTTCGAGTTTACATGCTCCGAGCACCGCTCGAACCAGGCTGTTGTGAAGAGGTGAGACCGGCCCGCCCGCAGAGATTTCCGCGTTCGTTTCGCTCGGTCTTCACCAACTGTACCCCTGGGTGTGAGTGCTCGTGACAGGTTCGGGAAACCTTGTCGGTGTCCTGGCTTACACACCCCGCATCGAGAGGTCCCACCCCGCGCCGCTGCCCCTCACAGCTTCTCGATCGGCGCGTACTTGACGAGGAAGTCCTTCTCCCCGATGTCGGCGCCGAAGTCGATGCGGGCCTTGGTCTTGTCACCCGCCCCGTCGACGAGTTGGACGCGGCCCATCCCGAAGGAGTCGTGGTTGACGAGGTCTCCGACGCTGAGAGTGGGCGCCTCCTTGGCGACCTTCTTCCGGCCACCACCGAAGGTTCCTCCGAAGCCGCCACCCCCACCGAAGCCCCCACGACCACCGCCGATGCTGCGGCTGGGCGGCGCGGCCAAAGTGGACTCGGCCCGCTTCCAGTCGAGGAGGTCCACGGGGATCTCGTCGAGGAAGCGGGAGGCCGGGTTGTAGGAGGGCGTTCCCCAGGCGCTGCGCACCGCGGCCCGGCTGACGTACAACCGTTCCTGTGCGCGGGTGATGCCCACGTACGCCAACCGGCGTTCCTCCTCCAGCTGGGTCTTGTCACCCAACGTGCGGGTGTGCGGGAAGATCCCGTCCTCCATGCCGCTGAGGAAGACCGCGGGGAACTCCAGTCCCTTGGCCGCGTGCAGGGTCATCAGGGTGACCACGCCGCCCTCGTCGTCCTCGTCCGGGATCTGGTCGGTGTCGGCGACCAGGGCGACGCGTTCGAGGAAGTCCACGAGGGTGGGTTCGCCCGGGTCGATGCCCTGGTTCTCCTCACCTTCCAACAGCGCCTCGTCCTCGATGAGCGCCGCGAAGGTGTTCTCGAACTCGCGGGCGACGTCGACGAACTCCTCCAGGTTCTCCACCCGGCTCTCGTCCTGGATGTCCTTGGACTCGGTGAGTTCGGACAGGTATCCGGTCTTGCCCAGCACCATCTCGACGATCTCGGCGGGCGTGCTGCCCGGCACCCCGGCGGCGAGTTCGTCGAGCAGCGCGGTGAAGTTGCGAATGGCGTTGGCCGAGCGGGTGGCGATGCCGGGTGCCTCGCCGACCCGGCGCAGCGCCTGGGAGAACGTGATCCGCTCGCGCGCCGCGAACAGCTCGATGGACTCCTCGGCACGGGCCCCGATGCCGCGCTTGGGCACGTTGAGGATGCGGCGCAGGCTGACGGTGTCCTCGGGGTTGGCCAGCACCCGAAGGTAGGCCAGGATGTCCCGGATCTCCTTGCGCTCGTAGAAGCGCACCCCGCCGACGATCTTGTACGGCAGGCCGGTTCGGATGAACACGTCCTCGAACACACGGGACTGGGCGTTGGTCCGGTAGAACACCGCGACCTGACTCGGCTTGACGATGCCCTCGTCGGTGAGCTTGTCGATCTCCCCCACCACGAACGCCGCCTCGTCGTGTTCGTTGTCGGCGACGTAGCCGATGATCCGGGGCCCCTCGCCCTGTTCGGACCACAGGTTCTTGGCGGGCCTGCCCTCGTTGCGGTCGATGACCGTGTTGGCGGCGGACAGGATGTTCTGGGTGGAGCGGTAGTTCTGCTCCAGCAGGATGGTGCGCGCGTTCGGGAAGTCGCGTTCGAATTCGAGGATGTTGCGGATGGTCGCGCCGCGGAAGGCGTAGATGGACTGGTCGGCGTCGCCCACCACGCACAGTTCGGCGGGCGGGACCACGGTCGTGTCGGAGTCCTCGGCCGCGCCCACGAGTTCTCGCACGAACACGTACTGGGCGTGGTTGGTGTCCTGGTACTCGTCGACCATGACGTGTCGGAAGCGACGCCGGTAGTACTCGGCGACGTCCGGATACATCTGGAACAGGTTGACGGTGACCATGATCAGGTCGTCGAAGTCCATGGCGCCGGCCTCGTGGAGACGGCGCTGATACAGCCGGTAGGCCTCGGCGAGCTTCTTCTCCTGCTCGTTCTGGGCCTGCTCCGCGAAGGTGTCGTAGTCGATGAGCTCGTTCTTGAGGTTGGACACCTGGAAGCTGAAGGACTTGGGCGGGAACCGCTTGGGGTCCAGGTCCATCTCCTTGCAGACCAGCTGCATGAGCCTGGCGGCGTCCGACGCGTCGTAGATGGTGAAGCTGCTCGGGTAGCCGAGTCGGTGCGCCTCCCGACGCAGGATGCGCACGCACGCCGAGTGGAAGGTCATCGTCCACATGGTGTTGGCCGCGCGGGTACCGAGGAGCGCCTCGATGCGTTCCTTCATCTCGGCGGCGGCCTTGTTGGTGAAGGTGATCGCGAGGATCTCCCCGGGGCGCACCCCGCGTTCGGCCATGAGGTGGGCGATGCGGTGGGTGAGGACACGGGTCTTGCCCGATCCCGCGCCCGCGACGATCAGGAGCGGAGAGCCGGAGTGCGTCACGGCGTCGCGCTGGGGACCGTTCAGACCTTCGAGAAGCTGCTCTTGGGAGGACACGCTCTCCAGGTTACGACCGACCGGTGACGGTCGGGTCCACCCCCACCGAAGGCGCCCTAGTCTGGTTTCATACCGGGTGCGTACTTTTCCCACCCGGCTCATGTCTGTTTCGGGGGGAGATCGGTCTTGGCTGACCGGAAGACCACGCGTGTGTTCGTCGACTGCGACCCGGGGATCGACGACGCCGTCGCACTCGCGTACCTGGCGGCGCGGCCTGAGGTGGAGATCCTCGGTGTCGGCGCCGTGTTCGGCAACAACACCGTGACGGTGACCGCGCGCAACGCGCTGCGACTGTTGGCGCTGTACGGCCGCCCCGACGTACCGGTGGCGGTGGGCGCCGGACGTCCGTTGGTGCAGGAGCCGCGACTGGCCGAGCACGTCCACGGCGGCAACGGGCTGGGGGACGTCGAGCTGCCCGAACCCGAGTGCGAGCCGGTGGCGGAGTCCGCCGCCGAGCTGCTGGTCCGACTGGCCAGGGAGAACCCGGGCGAGTTGGACGTGTTGGCCGTGGGTCCGCTCACCAACCTGGCGATCGCGATCGGCCTGGAGCCGCGGTTGCCCCAGCTGGTGCGCCGGCTCGTGGTGATGGGCGGCGCCGTCGAGGTGCCGGGGAACGTGGGTTCGCACGCGGAGGCGAACATCGTGAACGACCCCGAGGCGGCCGAGGTGGTCTTCGCCGCCGGGTTCGACCTGGACCTGGTGGCGTTGGACATCACCATGAAGACGGTGGCGACCTCCGACTGGTTGGACCGGCTCAAGGAGGTGCCCGGGGAGCGGGCGGAGCGCACCTCGGCGTTCCTGGACTTCTACGCCGAGTTCTACAAGGGCATCTTCGGGGTGCGCCAGTGCGCCATGCACGACCCCTTGGCCGCCGCCGTGCTGGCCGACCCACACCTGGTCACCGAGGTGTTCGAGGCGCCGATCCGGGTTGAGCTGACCGGTTCGCTGACCCGCGGCATGACCGTGGCCGACCGGCGCCCGCGTCCGGGGCGGGACGAGCGTCGCGTCACCCGCGTGATCACGTCGGTCTCCGGTGACGAGTTCCTGGACCGGATGTTGGACTCGCTGCGCTGATCGGGTCTCGCCCGCCGCGGGTCGGTCAGACCAGGCGGCGGGCGGTCGCCCAACGGCTCAGTTCGTGCCGGTTGGACAACTGGAGCTTGCGCAGCACCGAGGACACGTGGGTCTCCACCGTCTTGACGGAGATGAAGAGCTCCTTGGCGACCTCCTTGTACGCGTAGCCGCGGGCGATGTGCCGCAGGACCTCGCGTTCGCGCTGGGTGAGGCGGTCCAGCTCGGGGTCGACCGGGGGCGCGTCGGTGGCGGAGAAGGCGTCCAGCACGAAACCGGCCAGGCGTGGTGAGAACACGGCGTCTCCGTCGGCGACCCGGACGATGGCGTTGGACAGGTCCTTGCCGGAGATGGTCTTGGTGACGTAGCCGCGAGCGCCGCCGCGCACCACTCCGATGACGTCCTCGGCCGCGTCGGAGACCGACAGGGCGAGGAACCTGATCTGGGGGTGCTTGGCGAGGACCCGCCGGAGCACCTCCACTCCCCCACCACCCGGTAGGTGCACGTCGAGGAGGACCAGGTCGGGCCTGGTCTCTCCGATGACGTGCACGGCGCTGTCGACGTCACCGGCCTCTCCGATGACCTCGACCGTGTCGCCGAGTTCGCCGCGCACACCGCTGCGGAACAGCCGGTGGTCGTCCACGATCACGACACGGGGGATCGCGTCTCCGTCGCTGAAGGTCGTGCTCTCTTCTCCCACAACCAGAACCCTACCCCGCCCGGAAGTCGCTCACAGGTCGAGGATGCGGGGCATCCGGAGTTGGACCTCGGTGCCCTCGCCCGGTTCGGTGCGGATGCGCGCGGAACCGCCGTGGCGTTCCATCCGGCCGAGGATGGAGCCGCGTACGCCCATGCGGTCCTCGGGGATGGCGTCGAGGTCGAAGCCGGCCCCGCGGTCGCGGACGAACACCAGGACCTCCTTCTCCTCGACCTCGCCGAAGACGGAGATGTCGTCGCTGCCGGCGTACTTGGAGGCGTTGACCATGGCCTCGCGGGCGGCGCGCAGGAGTGCGGCGAGTCCGTCGTCCATGGGGCAGTCGCCCACGCACACCACTTCGAGGGGCACTCCGTGTTCCTCCTCGACCTCGGCGGCCACGCGTTCGAGGGCGGGCGAGACGGTGGTCTCGGCGTCGGAGGGACGTTGGTAGAGCCAGCTGCGCAGGGCGCGTTCCTGGACGCGGGCCAGTCGTTGGACCTCTCGTGGGTCCTCGGCACGACGCTGGATCAGGGTGAGGGTGTGCAGGACGGAGTCGTGGATGTGGGCGGCGAGTTCGGCGCGTTCGGCGTTGCGGATGCGTTCACGGCGTTCGGCGTCGCGTTCGCGGACCAGACCGATGATCCAGGGTGCGGCGACCAGGGTGATGCCGGCGAGGAGTGTGAACGCGAAGCTGAGTCCGGCGCGGGCGTCCTGGAGTTGTTGCTGGAACACCATGAAGCCGATGACGCCGGTGACGATGAGCAGGACTCCGGCGCCGGTGCGCATGAGGCCCTTGGGGCCGGCGCGGCTGACGGTGCTGGTCATCCACTCGTCGCGTTGGGCGGGGTTGGCCTGCTGCCACAGGATCGTGGCGCCGAGCGCGCCGAAGACGATGAACCACAGCAGTGGGTCGAAGACTCCGCCGAAGACGAGGAAGAGCATCCCGAAGGCGGCGGCCAGGCCGACGTAGGCGACGATCTGCGAGATGTCGCGGCCCTTGCGCCGGTTGTCGGCGGCCGGTTCGGTGCCCTCCTCGACCTCCGCTTCGGGGAGGATGAAGTAGAGGGCCGCGTACACGGCGAGGCCGATGCCGCCGACGCCCAGCGCCATGAAGGCGAGCCGGACCACGACGGGGTCGATGCCCAGGTGTCGGGCCACGCCGACGGCGACTCCACCGAGGAGCCGTCCCTCGACGGCGCGGGTGAGCCGCGGAGTTCCCACGGCCGTCGTTGCCACCGCCCGATCACCGCTTTCGTCCGATTCCCTGCGTACTCCTCCAGGATGCCTTGTGCGCGGCGCGCCGACATCGGGGACGCACCCGGGGTCCGTGGGGTGCTCTGGTCAGGGTGGGATCAGGGTCGTCCCGGATTCCCTCTTGGACGGGTCAGAGGCGACGATGGTTCCATGGGAAGGTGCGGTGAGCGATGATGACGGACGGTCAGGCCCCTGACACGCCGGCTGCCGCGGAGGTTCCGCCGGAGCCGGGGCCGGAGCTGCGCCGCAACGACGACCATCGGGTGCTCGCCGGTGTGTGCGCCGGGCTCGGCGCGTACACGGGGGTCGACCCGGTGTTGTGGCGGACGGGGTTCGTGTTGACCCTGTTCGCCGGTGGTACGGGGTTGTTCCTGTACGTCGCGGCGTGGGTGCTGATGCGCGATCCCCAAGGGGGGCCGGCCACCTTCGAGCAGATGCTGGATCGGGCCTTCCCCTCGCGTGCGGTCCCCAAGTTGTTGGCCGTGGGGTTGATGGCGGCGACCGCGATGAGTCTGGTGGGCGGGTTCGGCTGGGGCACGATGATCCTGGCGATCCCCCTGGTGCTGGGGTTGTTGACCGCACGGAGTCGGGGGGTCGACCTGCGGGCCTCGTTGCTGGGACTGCGCGCCGACCTGGCCGAGCGGGAGCCGCCACCGACCGGGCCGGCACCACAGCCCAGCGCCGCCTACTACAACCCGGCGCAGCCGTGGGCGTCGGCCCCGAACGGTCCGGTGGACCTGGCGGTGGTCTCGGAACGCACCTCCCGCGACGGCGACGACGGTGACGACGAGGACGAGGACGAGGACGAGGACGACGGCTCCGAGGGTGGGTTCGACGACGGCGATCAAGGGTGCCGGGGCCGGCGCGAGCCCCGTTCGTCGCCGTTGGCCTCGTTCGCGTTGTGGACCGTGGTGATCATGGCGGTCGTATGGGTGGTCGTCGCACCGAACCTGGGGGCGCCGTACTCCGAGGTGAACGGCGTCGATCTGTTGTTCGGCCCGGACCTCGGGATCTACTTCATGGCCGCGGCCACCACGGTGATCGGGCTGTTCGCGCTGATCGGGACCTTCGCGGGAAACCCACGCGGGTTGGGGTTCCTTGGAGCCCTGGCGGTGCTGGGCACGCTCACGGTCACCATGACCGACGTCACCGAGTGGCGGGTCGGCGGGGAGGTGTGGCGGCCGGAGTCGGTCGCCGAGGCCGAGTCCTCGGACCCGCGGTTGAGTCTGGGCGAGGGGACGCTCGACCTGTCCGGACTCGACGGAAGGTTGGATCCCGGACAGAGCGTGGACGTCACGGCCCGTGTCGATCAGGGGATGTTGATCGTGCTGATACCCGACGGCGTGCGGGTCGAACTGGAGGGACACGTGACGTTCGGGGCCGTGCACACCCCGGAGGAGGGAGACGACGACCGGCACGGGTACGACCTCACGTACGAGGAGTCGTTCGAGCCTGTCGGACCGCTGCCGCGATCCGAGGCCGCGGAGGTACCCGTGGTGAACGTGAAGACCGACACCAGGGTCGGAGTACTGGAGGTTCGCTATGACCAAGCGCGGGATTGACGGCGGCTCGCTGGTCGCCGGGGTGCTCTTCCTCGGCCTGGCGGTCGTGTTCGTCGTGCAGGGCAGCGGGTCCTGGGACTTCAACGCCCTGTGGCTGGTCCCGGTACTGTTCGCGGGCCTGGGGCTCGCCGGGGTGGCCCGGGCGCTGCTGCGTTCGCGCCCGGACCCGTCGGGTGCCCAGAAGACTCAGGACTCGGCCAAGGCCTCCGAGGACTGAGCCGGGCGGTGCTCCGCGATGGCCGCGAACTCCTCGATCCCCAAGGACTCGCCTCGCGTCCTCGGGTCGATGCCGGCGGCGCGCAGGGCCACCTCGGCGGCGGGCGCGGAACCGGCCCAGCCGGCCAGGGCCGCCCGTAGGGTCTTGCGGCGCTGCGCGAAGGCGGCGTCGATCACCGCGAAGACCTCTTCGCGGCGCGCCTTGGTGGTGGGGGCGGGGCGGCGCACGAGTTCCACCAGCCCGGAGTCGACCTTGGGCGCGGGCCAGAACACGTTGCGGCCCACCGCGCCGGCGCGTTTGGCCGCGGCGTACCAGGCGACCTTCGCGGAGGGCACCCCGTAGATACGGCCGCCGGGGGTCGCGGTGATCCGGTCGGCGACCTCGGACTGCACCATGACCAGCACCCGCCGCAGGGACGGCAGCAGTTCGAGCAGGTGCAGCAGGACCGGCACCGACACGTTGTAGGGCAGGTTGGCCACCAACGCTGTGGGTTCGGGCCCGGGGAGCTCGGTGATGCGCATGGCGTCGCCGGGAACGACGGTGAGCCGGTCGGCGAGGTCGGGCGCGTGGAGGGCGACGGTGCCGGGCAGGGCCTCGGCGAGCGCCGGGTCGATCTCGATGGCGGTGACCTGTCGCACGTGCGGCAGGAGGGCGAGGGTGAGGGATCCGAGTCCCGGTCCCACCTCGACGACCACGTCGTCGGCGCCGACTCCCGCCACACGAACGATGCGGCGGACGGTGCCGTGGTCGATGACGAAGTTCTGGCCCAGGGTCTTGGTGGGCCGGATGCCGAACCGCTCGGCGAGCTCACGTACGTCGGCGGGGGTGAGCAGGCGGGAGTGCTCGGCGGGGTCGGGTGCGGGTGTCTGTGTCACCCCCACATCTTGCCGGCCACCGCCCACCCGCTCGTCCCCCTAGTCGAAGAGGTGTGTCCCGCACTGTGGCCACTGGCTCTGCCAGTTCCCGTCGACGGTGTCGTAGAGCGCCTGGGCCCGGCCGGTCTGCTCGCCCGGGCTCGCCTCCGAGGGCAGTCCGCTGCCGCCGACCGATTCCCAGGTGGTGACGCTGAACTGGTAGAGGCCGTAGTAGCCGCCCGCGGAGTTGACCGCCGTGGGGTCGCCGCCCGACTCGCACTGGGCGAGCCCGGACCAGTTGAGGCCGGCCGCGGCGCCGCTCGCCTCGGGGGCGGGGTCCTCCTCCACCTTGGCGCCGACCTCCACCAGGCCCTCCACGGGTTCGGTGACGATCTCTTCGGAGAGTTCGTGTTCGACCTCCTCGCCTTCGCGCAGGACGGTCGCGGTGGTGACCTCCTTGAGGCCGTCCTCGGGTTCGGTGACGACCTCGCGTTCTCCCTCGGGTCGGTCGGGATCCCGCTGTTCGACGGTCTCGGCCTCGATGACGACCTCTTCGGTCTCGGGTTCGTCGAGGACGGGCAGGACGCGCACGACCATGTCCGGTTCTGCGGGCTCGTCGGGTTCGGGGCTGACGACGTCGTGTTCTCCGGGTTCGATCCCGGCCGCGTCGAGGACGTCGGAAACGGTGCCCCCGGTGGTGCGGGTCTCGGAGCGGATCGTGTCGTACACGACGACCATGCGGGGCGCGCGTTCGGCGGTGATGGTGAGGCCGTCCGCGGGGATGGCGGTGGTGTGCGCTCGGGAGAGTTCGACGCCTTCGGGGTCGAGGCCGATCTGGTCCAGGCCCTCGTGGAGGGTGGCGGCGTTGACCCGGTGTTCGGCCCGGTGGCCGTCGAGTTCCACGGTGAGCCGTCTCGGGGAGCGGACCATGACGTGGTCTCCGGCGCCGACGGGTGTCTCAAGGGAGGGTGCCACGGCGTCGTCCTCGTCGAGTTCCACACCCGCTTCCGCCAAAGCGTCGGCGACGGTTCCGCCGAAGGTGTGGACGATCGTCTCCGTACCGTCGACGTCGATGGTGACGCCGCG
>NZ_JBEYLC010000114.1:0-9316 GCF_040635885.1 Nocardiopsis sp. NPDC006832
CACACCGCAGTGCTGGAACAGGCCGAGCCGGTGGCGAACACGATGGAGCGAGCGGCACGTGAGGCCTGGGGCGAACCCACCGTCATCCAGGTCTCGGACGACCCCCACGCTTGCACGGTCCTGGACGTCGTCCTCACCACGCTCAACCACACGACCGTCCTGGTCTGGCGACGGGAAGACCGCTACGTCGCCCTGATCAGTGGTCAAGGCGACAAGGAACTGCGGTTCATGGTGACCTTCCTGGTCCTTTCCCGCGCCGCCGTGGAGGACGCCGTCTTCGACATGACGGGTGAAGCGCCACAGGCCTCGGCCGTGGAGGAGGGCCTGGTCGCGAGACTTCCGTCCGGGATCACCCTTCCCGGGCAACTCGGTCGCGCGTGGTCGTTCATGGAATCGCAGGGATGGGGAGGAGAGGACACCGGGGGAGACCCGTTCCTCACGCCCTATCCGGGAGAGTTCCAACTCGGTTCGGTGTTCTCGGCGGGTTTGTCGGTTCGTGGGTGGCTCGACCCCGAGGCGCCCGGCGCCGAGCGCCTCATCCCGCTCGCGGAGACCGACGGCTCTGGCGGCCTCGCCCTGCTCTGGTTCGACGACTCAGGTGCGCCTCGCTTCGTGGCGCTTTCCTCGGAAGGCGGCGAAGGGATCCGCCTCGCGGACGACCCCGTCGACTTCCTGAAGCTGGTCGCGATCGGGTACCGGGAATTCGTCGACCATGCCTTCGGCGCCGAACCGGACGCGTTCGATGATGAGGACGACACCGAGGGACAGGAGGCGAAGGAGGCCCACGCTCTGTTCCGTGCCTGGGTCGAGTCGGAGTTCGACGTCACCGTTCCGAGTATGTGGGAAGTGCGCCCGGACCGAGAGTTCCAAGCGTGGCTGCAACCGTTGGTCGACGAACACGGGATCGGACTCGATTGATCGACCGAGGTCCCTGATAGAACCTTGAGGACGCCACTCGCGGACAAGAAGGGCCTTCCCATGCCGACCCTCTTTTCGAAGATCATCGCCGGTGACCTACCCGGGCACTTCGTCTGGAAGGATCCGGAGGTCGTGGCCTTCCTGTCCATCGCCCCGCTCCGCCCGGGCCACACCCTGGTCGTCCCCCGTGCCGAGGTCGATCATTGGACCGCTATCGAGCCCGCGCTCCTGACCAAGTGCATGGAGGTGGCCCAGGCCATCGGTCAGGGTGTACGCGCGGCCTGGGACGCCCCTCGTGCCGGGATGGTGATCGCGGGCTTCGAGGTCCCGCACATGCACGTCCACGTGGCCCCGGTCTGGGACCTGTCCGATTTCGACTTCACCACGGTGGAGGTGGAAGAGGACCGGAACGTTCTGGAAGCGGCGGCCGAGCGGTTGCGCACCGCCCTCCAAGAATTGGACTTCCCCCACGCCGTCCCACCCCGGACCTGACCCGAGCTGTCCTGAGTCCCTCGGTGACCTGGTTCTGTGTGTCGTTGGTCAGGGACCGGTATATGGGATCATGACGGCGTCGAAGAGGTGACCCCGGCTCGGAACTCGGCCTGATCCGAACATAACGCGGAGATAACATGCCGCGTTGTCGCAGGTCGTTAACTGTGAGCCCCACGCACGTGGGGATGGACCGACTCCCCGCATCATGGGCATCTTCCCCACCCGTGAGCCCCACGCACGTGGGGATGGACCGGGGAACCCGCCCCCACGCTGCCCCCGCATCCCGTGAGCCCCACGCACGTGGGGATGGACCGGGGAACCCGCCCCCACGCTGCCCCCGCATCCCGTGAGCCCCACGCACGTGGGGATGGACCGTCGTCGCCGACACGATCACCGCCGCGCCCGAAGAGCCCCGTGGAGCCTGGGGTGTGCCAGGACCGCCTCTGTTCACCCCGCGACTTCCTGAACTGGACTCATGAGCGAGACATCGTCGAATCCTCTGGGCGTGTTCCTGCGTGCCCGGCGCGAACTGGTCACGCCCACGCAGGCCGGTATCCCCGAATGCGGAGTGCGGCGTGTGCTCGGGCTTCGACGCAGACGGCGCACCGGTAGCCGTTGTGCTCCATTGCTGACATCGCGTCGAGGGCCGGGCCTGTACGGGCAGTAGATGTGCGTCGACCCCGGTGCCTCCGGTGGCGGCGTTGGTGGAATGGGTTCAAGGGGCATCATCTGCGCTGGTCAAGGTAGTCGGGTCGGGTATCGGTCCTCAACGGGCCGGGAGGTCGCCCTATGTTCGGTCGGGTCGAATTCCTCTGAGTCGATGAGTGAAGATGAACCGATGAACGAACGCGAGGACCCGGAAGCCCCCGAAGTTCCCAAAGACCGGGAAGGCCATGATCGGAACGGCGATCAAGTTGTGCTCGACGACGTGGGTGTTCGGTTGCGGATCCTCCGTAAGCAGGCGGGCCTGACCCTGACCGAACTGGCGCAGCGGACCGGGATCACTCCGAGCACCCTCTCGCGGCTGGAGACCGGCCGGGTTCAGCCCAACCTGGGACAGTTGCTGCCGCTCTCACGGGTCCATCGGCTCCCGATCGACGAACTCGTGAACGCGCCCCGGGTGGGTGATCCGCGCGTGCACCTGCACCCGGTGCGCCGTTTCGGTTTGACGTTCGTCCCGCTCATTCGACGTGCCGGTGGGGTCCAGGCCTACAAGGTCGTCTATCCACCCGCCCGATCCCTTCCGACGCCCGGCATGCGTACTCACGAAGGACACGAGTGGTTCTACGTACTCTCGGGAAGCGTTCGACTGGTCCTGGGCACTGAAGAGGACCTCCTACTGAAGGCCGGTGAGGCCATCGAGTTCGACACCCGTACGCCGCACTGGATCGGCAACCCCGCTGAACGGGAGCCCGCCGAGGTCATCGTGGTCTTCGGAACCCAAGGCGAACGCGTCCACCTGCACGAGAGCTGAACGGTTCGGTGCGGATGGGTTCTTTGTAGATTTGCTTCTTTGCATATCTGCACAGGAATGTGCCTCCGGGCCCCGGGAACGCCCACCATGGCGGCATGGAATCAGAAACCGCACCGCTCCCGTCCAACCGAGAGTTCTGGGAAGGCCGATACCACGACGAGGATTCCTCCTCACCGGACCCCGGACCGAGCCCGGCCTTCACCTCGCTGATAGAGGATCCGGCCCTCGCACCACCATCCATGGGCACCCGTAGGGCACTCGAACTCGCCTGCGGTCGCGGAGGAGACGCACTGTGGACGGCCGCCAGGGGCTGGCACGTCACCGCCGTGGACATCTCGGAACGCGTGCTGGCCGTACTGAATGAACGTGCTCGCAGAGCGGGCCTGGCGGATCGCTTGAGCACACGGCACCACGACCTGGCCCTCTCGGTGCCCGAACCCGAGGCGTGGGATCTGGTCTACGCCAACCACTTCCACACCCCGACGGACATCGACCGTGACGCCATCCTGCGTCGTGTCTCGGACTCGGTGGTCGAGGGCGGGCTGTTGATCGTCATCGACCACGGTTCCAGTGCTCCTTGGTCGTGGGAGCAACGCGAGGATCATCCGACACCGGAGGATCTGTGGAACTCGCTCGACCTGGGGGCCGACTGGTCCGCCCTCGTATGCGAACGACGCTCCCGGCTCGCCCAGAGTCCCGAGGGCGCCGTGGGTGCAGGGGGTGCCGAGAACGTCCAAGGGCCGGAGGGAGACGAGGACCGGACCGCATGGGTGATCGACAATGTGTTGGTGGCGCGCCGTCGCTCGACGACATGAATCGATCGACAGTGAAGGGAAGCAATCCGATGCCCGACTCGAACCGACGACGGGACCGGCCACCGCCCAGGACCGGCCCGAGTGAGATGGAGGTCCTCACCGGCTTCCTGGACTACCTGCGCGAAAGTGCCCTGGCCAAGGTCGTCGACGCGCCCGAGGAACGTGTGCGTGCTCCGGGGGTCGCCTCCGGCACGAACCTGCTCGGTCTCATCGAGCACCTGACCCATGTCGAACGCCGGGTCTTCCTCGGGGAACAGCCCCATGACTGGGCGGACACCTTCCAAGCAGATCCGCGCAAGAGTACGGAAAGCGTCCTCCAGGGATATCGCGAAGCCGTCTCCGCGGCAAACCAGGTGATTGCGGACTGCGCGGACATTGAAGGTCCGGCTCACTCGGGCGAATCCGCGCCGTCGATGCGGTGGGCATTGGTGCACATGATCGAGGAGACCGGTCGTCATGCCGGTCACCTCGACATCCTTCGGGAACTGATCGACGGCAGCACCGGACGATGAACCTGAATCTTGCCTTGGGAGGTAGCGCGGTGAGGCGGGGTGAGGTTAGAGAGCGCTGGGGTTGTTGGGCGTTGTTCGGGTGGGTTGGTGGGGCGCCTCGGGTAGGGGCCCTTGAGGTTGTTGGGCGGGGAAGGAGGGAGAACCCACCCCCGCAACGCCCAACCACCCCAAGAGCCAGAAACCCGAGGCGCCCCACCAGCCATCCGAGCAACGCCCAACAACCAGAAGAGCTCCTAGCTCAGGCGCCCCACACGCCCACCCCCACACCCACCCCGCCAGATCACCGGCAGGGCTATCTACCCGAGGCGCCCCACACGGGGACCGACAAGGCGCTCGGCCACTTCCAACGGGTACCACTCGGCGCTCTCGACCTCGGACTCCTGGACACGCCCGATCTCCCCACAACTCGTGGCGAAGGCGTATCCGAAGTCGAGGTGGAAGTGCGCGGGCTCGTCCTTGTCCGGTCGGGCGGGGACCTCGCCGAACTCGACATAGACGGGAACCGGCGGACCAGGGGCGACCGTGCCCACGTCGACGCCGGTCTCTTCCACCAACTCGCGTGCGGCGCCGGCGATCAGCGTGGAGTCGGTCGGCTCCAGGTGGCCGCCGGGTTGCAGGGTGAGGCCGTAGGCGCGGTGCTCGACCAGCAGGATCTCGGCCCGGTGGCGAACGAGCAGGGCACCGACGGTGACGTGCAGGGGGAAGGTCCGACGTGAGGCGAGGTCGCGGCCCTGGCTCAGCATTCGGGCCGGTTCGGCGAGCGTGGCCGCTTCTTCGGGGTGACGTCGCAGGTAGTCGGTCAGCGTGGCTCGGATCTGTGCGTCGGTGATCATCACGGTGTCCTTCGTCCTGCCGGAAGCCGCTTCACCAGGGGAAAGCGGGGATGCCCGGTCCGGACGGCCCCGGACCCGACACCCCCGCCGCTCACTCGGTCAGTCCAGGGAGTACACGCGCACGTGGTCCACACGCATCTCCTGCGGGAACTGTGTGCTGCCGTCCGGGTAGCCCGGCCAGTCGCCGCCCACGGCGACGTTGAGGATCATGAAGAACGGCTGGTCGTACACCCACGGGTTTCCTCGGGTGTCCTCCCAGGTGTAGGTCTGGTAGGCGTTGCCGTTGACCGACCAGGTCACCGATCCGGGTCGCCAGTCCACGGCGAAGTCGTGGAAGGTGTCGGCGAAGGACCACCCCTGCGGATGCATGTACGAACCGGTCAGGGGGTTGCCGCCGTGGTATCCGGGTCCGTGCAGGCTGCCGTGCACCAGGTGGGGTTCGCGGCCGATGTTCTCCATGATGTCGATCTCGCCGGAGTCCGGCCAAGGTGTTTGGGGGAAGTTCGCGCCCAGCATCCAGAAGGCCGGCCAGATGCCCTGTCCTCGCGGGATCTGGATGCGTGCCTCGATCCTGCCGTACTGGGGCTGGACCTTGTTCTGTGTGGTCATGCGCGCGGAGGTGTAGGAACCGTCGGCTTCCTGGCGGGCGGTGATGACGAGGTGGCCGTTGCCGTCCAGTGCGGAGTTGGCCCGGCTGTCGGTGTAGTTCTGCAGTTCGTTGTTGCCCCAGCCGTGGTCGCCGGTCTCGTGGTTCCAGTTGGCGGGGTCGGGGGCGGAGCCGGCGGGGCCGTCGAACTCGTCCGACCAGACCAGGGTCGCCGCGGTGGGCACCGGTTCCTCGGTCTCGGCGGAGGCGGCGGCGGGGGTGTGCAGGAGGGCGACCGCGGTGAGGAGGGCGGCGGTCGAGGAGGTCAGGGTACGCATGGCGTGCTCCGGGGGAGAGGCCCAAGGGGCGTGGCGGGCGGAGTCGATCCCTGTGGGTCACGTCGGCCGTGGGTACGGGTTCGGTGACCCCTGGTATTGGAAAGTTACCTTACGTTTAGTCTGGCTGTCCGGCAAGGGGGGCACAGGACCTTCTTCCCCGCCGGGTCGTCCTTCAGGCCGTGGCGATGGGCAGGAGGATACGGACCGAACTCCCCTGGGGACCACTCTCTAAGGCCACACGGCCGCCCTGCGCCTTCACCAGGGATCGTACGATCGGCAACCCCAGACCGACGAGTCTTCCCGACTGGTCGGAGCGCGTCGTCACGAACGGTTCGAACACGTGCGGGAGCAGTTCTGGATCGACCCCGGTTCCGTCGTCCGTGACGGTCAGGGCCACGGTGCCCTCGTCGACGTCGGTGGCCACGTCGACGACCACGTCCTGTGGGTTGTGGTCGATCGCGTTGGAGATCAGGTTCATCAGGCACTGCTCCAACCTGGCCTGGTCTCCGAGCACGACCTGAGGCGAGGCCTCTTGGAAGACCACTGATCGCGCGAAGGGGAGCGACTCGATCCTGGCCCGCACGGCATCGAAGAGGTCGGGCAGGAACACCGGACCGCGGTCGGCGTCGATCTCGTCGCCGCCGCGTGCCACCGCCATGAGGTCCTCCAGGACCCGACGCAACCGTTCGAGTTCGGCGTGCACGATCTCCGCCTCCGGCCCTCCCAGCAACTCCAGGTGCCCCTCGGCGACCGCGAGCGGGGTGCGTACTTCGTGGGAGATCGCCGCCAGGTAGCGGCGCCGACCCGTGTCCGCCTGTTCGATACGGGTGAGCATCCGGTTGATCTCGGTGGCCAGCTCCGTGACCTCGTCGTGGGTTTTCGGGACGGGCACACGTGTGGTGAGGTCGGCGGGGGAGATCCCCTGCGCGGCCGCAGACACCTCCCGCACCGGGGCCAAGGTGCGACGCACCACCAGCCACAGCGCGATCCCGCCGCCGCCGACACCGATCCCTCCGGCCAGGGCGGTGACCAACAGGACCGTGGCGGCCGTGTCGTGGACCATGTCCAAGGGCGCGACGACGGTGATCACGGCGATCTCCTCGTCGGTCGCGTCGGTGACGGGAGTGTCCAGCACACGGATCCGGCCGACGTCGGTGTCCATCGTTCGGGCGACCCCGGGGACCGAAGCGGGCGCGTCGTCGCCGCGCATGAGCCCCGCGACCTTGGAAGGGCCGCCGGTGCTCTGCAGACGGACCCCGTCGACGTGTATCAGTGAGACATGTCGGGCCCCACTGGGGCGGATCGACAGTGCCCGGCGTGCGGCGCGTTCGGCCTCGGGACCCGACACCACACCGTCCAGCCCGGCGGCGGTGGGCATCTGTTCCCCCAACGTGTCGCTCAGGAGTTCGGACTCCTGACTCAGCAGGCCGTCGACGTCGTTTCGGCCGGAGACCAGGACCAGCTCATAGGTCAGGGCGGTGATACCGCCCACCACCAACACCATCACCAGCAGGGACCGTAGGACCACGCGTTCGGTGAGGCTCACCTGGCGCCGTCGCTCAAGCGATAGCCGACACCGCGCACGGTCTGGATGTGATCCGCTCCGAGTTTGCGGCGCAGTTGGCTGATGTAGACCTCGACGACGTTGGAGGCCCCGTCGAAGTCGTAACCCCAGACCAGGTCCAGCAACCGGGTTTGGGAGAACACCTGACCGGGGTGGTGCAGGAAGACCGCCAACAGGTCGAACTCCCGGGCGGACAGGGCGATGGCGGCACCGTCCACGAAGGCGGTGTGCCGTCCCAGGTCCAAAGTGATGTCCCCGGCGGTCAGGGTGTCGGTACGGTCCTGACCGCCGGTACGCAGCCGGGCGCGGATCCTGGCCAGGAGTTCGTTCACGCTGAACGGTTTGACCATGTAGTCATCGGCGCCGGCGTCGAGGTTGGCGATCCGGTCACCGACCGCGTCCTTGGCGGTGAGCACGATGACCGGTACCGAGGGGCGGCGCAGGCGGAGCCGACGCAGGACCTCCTCACCCGACAGGTGCGGCAACCCCAGGTCCAGGACGATCAGGTCGACATCGGTGGACAGGGCCATGACCAACCCGTCGACACCGTCGGAGGCGGTCACCACCCGGTGTCCGGCGTCCTCCAGGCCGCGCCGGACGAAGGAGACGATGCCCTCCTCATCCTCCACCACCAGAATCGTCACCGCGCCGCACCCTCCTGCTTCCTTGGACCGCTCCAGCATGCCGGTCGATGCTGAGCCCAGCATGAGGGGAACCTGAAAACGGGCTTCAGGTTGGTTTCAGGTTCCCATCATCGCGCTGGTGGACAATGAGGTTCGCTCGACACCCCATCGAGGAAGGAGCCGATGATGCGACGCCTGCCGAGGTTCCTCCTCACCTGCGCGGCCGCCTTGTCGGCCCTGGCCATGGGCGGGTACGTCCTGCTCGGGGACCCGGAAAGGACGGTCGACACGATCCGTCTCGAAGGCTTCACCGGTGCTCCCACCCTCCGCTCCCCGGTGGGGGAGGGCCCCTCCCG
The DNA here is from genome assembly GCF_040635885.1 of Nocardiopsis sp. NPDC006832. Taxonomy (NCBI): domain Bacteria; kingdom Bacillati; phylum Actinomycetota; class Actinomycetes; order Streptosporangiales; family Nocardiopsidaceae; genus Nocardiopsis; species Nocardiopsis sp. NPDC006832. The sequence goes on from NZ_JBEYLC010000114.1 coordinate 8,512, forward strand.
GCCGGTCGACGGCCTTGAGCAGTTGGTCGGTGGCCTGCGTTCCGGTGCGGCCGTCGAGGACTGGTACGTCGCGGGTGTCGGGGTCGACGTCGGCCCTCGCGCGTGGTTGCTCACCGATGCGATCGTAGGGGACTTCGATGGCGACGGCGTGGCGGACCCGGTCCTGGCGGAACTGCGTGCCCTGGAGGGCGCCGAGGTCACACTCGGTGTGCGCTATGACTCCGACAGGGACGACGCCGGTGTGTTCACCATCAATGGGTCGCCCCTGCGCGACACCGACGGCGGGCCCGCCCCGTGGGAGGACTCCGGGGCCTCGGGAGAGGCCGGCCGTGGTGAGGTGGCCCTCGCCGCGGAGGAAGCGGTCGGAGAGGGGGCTCGGGCCACCGAAACCGAGCGCGTCGACGAGGCCGGCCGGCGCGGGTGGGAGGTCCGGGTGCGGGGCTCCGACGATCAGGAGTACCACGTGATCCTCGACCTCTCGGGCGCGGTCGTGGATGTCCGCGCGGACCACTGACGGTCGGTGACCGGGGGTTCCGGCGGTTTCGTGCCCCTTCTTCGCTCCCCACCTGAAGGCGACCTTCAGGTTCGTTTCAGGAAGAACTCAGCAACCACTGACACGCTGGGCGGGTTCGGTCGGAAACGGGAGAGGAGGAGGGGTTGTCACGTCCACCATCCCCTCGGTTGTCCACTGGACAGCGGGTCGCCTGTGTCGTCACGGCGTTGACCATCGTCGCAAGTCTGGGCGGCTACGGCTGGTACCAGGGGTTGATCGGCAACATCACCACCACGCAGGTGGACACCGACG
>NZ_JBEYLC010000115.1:0-8550 GCF_040635885.1 Nocardiopsis sp. NPDC006832
ACCCACCTACCAGGGGCTTCTTGCTGTTCAGAAGGGGTTCGGGGAGACCGGTACGGGGCTGTGACCTGCACCTTCAGGATGAAAAAGGCTCACGGGCTTCCTACCAGGGGCACATCCGCAAATATCTGATCCCGCACTTGGGCAAGGTGCGGTTGGACCGGCTCACTTCACGCCAGGTCGAGGCGATGTTCGACGCGATCGAAGAGAGCAACGTCCGCATCATGGAATGTCGGGAACCCGAGGATGAGAAGGTGCGGGCCTCGGTCCGTAACCAGCGGGTGATCTCGTTGTCCACCAAGCACCGGATCCGCGCCACGCTGCGTAGCGCCCTGTCGGACGCGGTACGTAACCCCGAAGAGGTGGTGAACATCAACGCCGCCTCCCACGCGAGGTTGCCGTCATGTCTGAGGAAGAAACCGTTGGTGTGGACCCCGGGTCGGGTTCGTCAGTGGGAGAAGGACGGGGGCATTCCGGGGGAGGTGATGGTGTGGACCCCGGAACAAACCAGGCGCTTTCTTACGCACGCGCGGAAGTACGTGTGGTTGCACCCGCTGTTCCACCTGATCGCCGTCAAAGGATTGCGTCGAGGCGAAGCGGTCGGCCTGCCCTGGTCCAACACCCGCCTCACCGATGGAGAGGCCGATATCCGCACCCAGGTGGTGCAACTGTCCTGGCAAACCTTCACCTCCACGCCCAAGAGCGAGGCGGGCCAGCGCACCATCACCTTGGATGCCGACACCGTCAAGGTGTTGCGGGGCTGGAAGAAGTTCCAAAACCAAGCCCGGCTCAAGGCCGGGGCGGAGTGGTCGGATTCGGGGTTGGTGTTCACCCGACAAGACGGGCAGGGGTGGCACCCCTCGCATGTGAGTGACTGGTTTACCCGCATCGCACGGGCGGCCGGGTTGCCGCCGATCACGTTGCACGGGCTCCGGCACGGGGCCGCCTCGATGGCTCTGGCAGCGGGAACGGACGTGAAGGTGGTCTCTGCCGAGTTGGGCCACTCCACCACCCATTTCACGCAGGACACTTACCAGACGGTGTTTCCCGAGGTGGCCAAAGCAGCGGCCGAAGCCACCGCCGCTTTGCTGCGCGGAACCTCGGCGCCGGTGAGTGGTTTGGTCCCGGTGCGGTAGCCGGTACCGCCGAGCACACCAGGAGCCCCACAAGGGCCACAGGCCCCAGGTGAGGATACGGGTTCACCCGTCCTGGCCTGGGGTTTCCTCATGTCTGGGGCCGATGGACCATCGGATCAAAGGGCTGGTCGAGGTTTTTCTGTATCTCCAGCCCTATGATTCTGTGCTGGTGGTTGTCCTGGCCGTCCTTATATATTTCCTGTTTCGATGTGGGTGCGAATCTTTCGGATAAGAGGAATGGGAAGTCTTCAGAATCTATTGCTGGACAGAGGGTAATTTCGGGACAGGTGCAAAAATTTTCAGGGGTTCGGGGTGCCCTCGGCCCACACGCAAGGAGAACTGGCAGCGAGAGAGAAACTTCCATCATCGCTTATACGCACGGAGACACTGAATGAGTCCTCAGCGTGATTAACCGATATCGATGTCTTCTCTGGTCGTCTGTCCCGCACTACCTCGTAGCCGTTACTGTTCCAGTACTCGAGTACCAGGTCGACGTTTGTCTCGTTATCCTCGACCCGCAGTCCGCGAACCCAGAAGGTCTCACTGACTGTGACTCGGTCCCTTGATCCGCCGTCTGTGGGGTCGTCACAGGCAGCGAAGAGGGTACCGCGCCTCGTCTCAAGTTCGGCTTCGTCAGGAAGTGCGGTGAGAGTACCGTCGATGTGTTCCTGGACCTTTGTGGCGGCCTCATCTTGGGTCATGGACTCGTTCATCTCGGTGTTTCCATCCTGTGTCGGTCCACACGCGCTCAGAGCCAGCCCGAGGGTGACAACGTAGACCAGTCGTGCTGTCAGTGCCATGTTTGTTCCCTAGTCAGTGCCTGCCGGCGATGATTTCGCCCATGTGCTCCAATGAGGCGGTGTCCTCGTGGAAGTATTCTGAGTGGGCGGCTCCGAGTGGCCAGGGGCCTCCTTCGCTGCCTTCGTCGGAGTCGAACACGGTTGCTCCGAATTCGGGGCTGGTGGGGTCGGCGCCGTGTGTCAGGTCGGTGAGACCGGTGATGCCGTCGTTCTTGGCTGTTGAGGCGTGCACGTTCTCGGGGAGGAACCCGAGTTCGGATGCGTGCTGGGCGTTCGTGCCGGGACTGCCTACCAGGACGAGCTCGTCGGCGTTGAGGCCGGCCTCGCTTTGTGCGGTGTGTCCGACGACGGTGGAGCCGTAGCTGTGCCCGATGACGGTGTTGTTCGAGCGTGTGGTGTTCTCATGGGTGGCACGCAGACCGTCCTGGAATCGGCTCAGCTCATCGACCGCACCCTCGGCGCGTCCAGTCCCGGCTGCCTCGGCGATATTGGGTGCGTCGTACCCGATCCAACTGATCACGGCGTGATCGGTGTTCGGGTCAGCGGTCGTTGCTGACTCCAGGAGCTGGTCCGCCCGGTCTGTCTGCTCGTTGACACTTTGCCAGGTGGTCGTGGTGCCCGGGACGAGGGTGGCGACGTTGTCGGCGGTGTCGGGGTTGCCGTTGGACACAATGGCTCGCCCGCGATCGTTGGGGTCGAGGGCGAGTAGGTATCTGTCGGCGCCTTCGGCGTTGAGGTTCTCGTGCAGCCTGGTCAGCGTGTCGAGTTCTTCCTGAAGGTCGGTCAGGTCGGTCTGGAAGTTGTAGGCACCGAACCCTCCGCTGGAGTCGTTCAGGGAGTCCATGGCCTCATCGCGTTCTTGTTCGGCTTCGGCGACTTCATCCTCCAGCCGATCGATCTCCTCGTCCAGGTGGTCCCGGTTGAGTTGGTCGCGCACGGTGGTGGGGACCCCGTCCAGGTCGCGTAGGAGGTCGGGGTGATCCTCGATGACCTGCTGTTGTTCGGACTCGTCCAGGGAGTGCCACCAGGTATTGACGGTGGAGGGGTGATCGTCCGGGCTGGGAAGATCGTCGGGGAGCATGCCGGGGTAGGAATCGCCGAAGTAGGAGAGCTGGGTGCCGGTCAACAGCCCGGTTTGTGCCATGCGTGCCAAGGCATCTGCGGAGGGTCCGTTCCGCAGGGAGTCGGAGGTTTCCTCGGCCTGTTCCATCAGGGTGTTCCAGTAACCCTGGTGTTCCTCCAGGAGCATTTCCTTGAGGAGATCGACGGGTTCTTCGGCGACCCTTTCGGAAAGGGCCGTATTGAACCTGTCCTCGATATTGGCGCGCTTGGCCCGATAGTCCTCGATGTCCTGGGCCCACTGTTTCAAGGTGGCGGCCCCGTAGGTCAGATCCCGCGTGGTGTCCTCCCACAGGATGAGCTCGTCGGCGGCGGCCGAGGTGATGTCCCAAGCCACAAGATCGGTGAACTCGCCCGCGCTGCTACGAAACCCGGCGTCGGTCTCCTCGGTCTGGCCGGTGAGGGACAGACGCAACTCGACCAGGGATTCGGCGCCACTGCGGATGGTCGCGGGGTCGGCGTCGATGTCGCCGGGAAGCCCCAGCGCGGGGGTGGATCCAGTCGTCATGTCGGTGTGCTCATCTGGTCGGGGTCAGAAGTTGACGGGGATGTCCAACAGGTCCAGGCCGTCGCGGAACTCATCCGAGGCCTCGTGGTCGGTGGCCGCGATCTCCAGGTCGGCTCCTTGTACGTCTTGGGCGAGGTTCACGGAGTTCTGGGCGAGTTGGCTGACGTTTTCGAAGGTCTTGATCTCAAAGCTCTCTACGCCGGAGGCGACGTAGGAGGAGACGGCTTCTTTGAGTTCATCGGTGATGTCTTCGAGGGCGGGGGCTGCTGAGATGGTGCGGATGGCGAGTTCCTCGGCCTGTTCGGCTTCGTTCATCGCTTCGATGGGGTTAACCCCGGTGGACATAGGGATTCCTACTGGTTCAAGGCGTGAGGGAGCAACCGGGACGTTACCGTACGTAGTAGCCATGATTCAGGGTGAAACGGTGTTTACTGCTGTCCGGAAACGGCCATGGCTCCGCGAGGTCGAGCCCCATCTGCACTGACCTTGTACTGGGGAGCACACGAGGAGCACACATGGCCCAGAAATACGACGAGGACCTCGGTTGAGGTCCTCGTTTACCCCCTCTGGCCTGGGGTTTTGTGGCGCACCCGGCAGGATTCGAACCTGCGACCGTCGGATTAGAAGTTCCCTGGTCGCGTACCGTCCCGTGTCACTTCGTGTCGTTGTGTCCCGCACCATCCGAATCGGGATGTCGTTCTGTGCCGCATTGTGGCACCCGCTGACGTCCCGGTCCAAAACTGCGGAGCACAAACGGAGCACGCAAGCAGGCGAAGCGTCCGATGGTCGCGGACGAGGTTTCGGACGATTGCTCTTGTGCTCTTGCCGCTCTGCAAGTGAACCTCGGATCCACTTGTACTCCTGGGGAGGTCGTGACTCCTGCTGCTGGTGTAGCGGACCGGTCGGAGAGCTCATACAGCGACGTCAATGCTCGGCGGCTAGCGAGTTCGTGTCTACCAAACAGCACGGAACACATGTCGGTGATCGACTAATGGCAACAGCGCTCTGCCCCGCCACACCACCCACAGCTCTCATACACCTTGCCACTGCCAAGCTTCTATGGCCGTATGAACCTTGATTGAGTGATTCCACAACAAGTACCATGAGACCCGTTGTGTGTGGTGTAGGAAGAGTAGCTCGCTGAGTTCGTTTGGCTTGGCGGCTTGGGATGCCTACGGGATGCGAGGGTGCAGGTTGGATAGCTCCATGCCGGTGGCAGCTGGTGTTCCTCCTATTCATTTTGGAGTGCACGAACTCCGGACTGGAAGCGCGGACGGCGCACGCGCTGAATTCGAGAAAATGCTTGCACAGCTCGCCAGTGCGACCTACCCGAATGTCCGGATGATTGCTGCAAACCCAGGCGACTGGGGAATTGACGCCTTCGCAGGTGATCTCGGGGGCGATATTACCATATGGCAGTCAAAATACTTCATGCCGTTCACCACAACCGGCCAGTCGCAGCAAATCCGCGAGTCGCTCACCAACGGACTCAAGGCTGCGGCTGCTAACGGGCACACCATCAAGCTATGGATTCTATGTATCCCCTCCAGCATGGATGGGCCAGCCAGTAAATGGTGGGACGGCTGGAAAAAGAAAAAGGAAAAAGAGCACGGCATCGTTATCGAACTGTGGGACGAGACCAAGCTCGTGAGAAAGCTACAGAGCCCTGAAGGTGACCAGGTTCGCCGCGCTTACTACGAACCTTTCACAGCTCCGGCCACACCCGTACAGGAGCAGATGCGACTCGTGCTGGACATGGATGAGGGCAGAGCCGAGGCACTCGAATCGGCTCTGTTCGTGCGCCAGATGGCAGAGGCCGGTCACGTCGAACTGGACTCAGCCAAGAGGCAGTTCTTCAATGCCGACCTGGTAGCGCGCGAAGTCGCACACAAAGGTGTTTCCACTGAAATTGCTGCACTCAGTTCAGTTGATGCCACCCTGCATGGAGTGTGGGAACTGCAGTTTAACGAGTGCTCTGCTAGGGACTGCCTCACCGACCTTCATGGGCGGGTTTGGCGCGAGGTGCGGTCTGAACACGACAAGCTACCGAAGATACTGCGTCTGGAAGTGACGCACAGCTGGGGTCTGGTCCACCGACTGGTCGACAGCCGCAGGGCAGGGTGGGTCAGGCACTGGCGACAGATCGCAAGCGGTCATGTCGACGGCTGACACCTCTTGACGACCTATACCGATCGACAACTAATAAGGAGCATGCCGTGCAAGCAGACCGTCCGGTTATGATGCCGGAGGACGAGGTGCCTTTTCGCCTCGCCCAACTGCTTCTGCTCCTTAAGGCCGTCACCGTGCAGGACGAAAACGGGGCGACCCTGGAACGCATCGGATACTATGACTTCCTGTCCGCAAATCCCTTCCTTGTGGTCCCTCCTGAGGGTCGGGAGGCAAGCCTCCTTCGGTTGGCCGGATTCGATCCGCAGGTTCTTGCCTATGCATCCTCATCACAGCGATTCACTAGCCGACGTGAGCGCATCCAACACGATTTGGCACTCTTGGTCGCCTATGGATGCTGCCGAGTCCACAATCGAAATGGCTCCCTCGCCTATTCGATTACAGGAATCGGGCAGGAACTCGGGGGGAAATTCACAGCCACCTACGCTACCTCGTTCAGTGCTGCCGCCGACATTGTCGTACGCCAGCTCCGCAAGCTGAGCGACAAGAGATTACGAGAGCAGACAGCACAGTGGATCAGTCCGGATAGTCCTGGCAACCCTGCAGCCGCTCTCATGGCTGTTCTAGGGCCGGGCCCTGAATCGGAAATTTCCTGGGAGGGATAATTACCATGGAGTCACTTCCTGGAATCCGAATCCGATATCTGCGACTGGCTGGGATAGATCGATCCTACGACGTCGACTTTACCTCCGACCATCAGGTGCGTAATCTGTCTGTTGTTGCCGGAGCTTTTAGCTCAGGCAAGACGGCAGTGTTAGAGTTCATTGCCTACGGGCTCGGTGCCAAAAGGCACCCCCGACATCAAGAGGTACTGCGGAAGGTCCGTTCTTGCCTCTTGGAAGTCGAGCTTTCCGGAGAGGTATACGTGATCGAGCGATCGGTCGGAGAGCCCTCAAAGAGGGCTTTTATCCGTCGTGGAACGCTCGACAGCAAGCCTGTGTCCAGGGCTGAGAGCAGGCCTATCGATCCGCCCGGATCGCCGGAGAGCTTGTCATCTCTCCTCCTTAGTCACTGCAAGCTCGAAGGTGTCCAACTCCGTGAAGCGCCCACGAAAAGTGAATCCCGCACGGACCCCCTCAGTTTCCGAGACTTGATGTGGCTCACATTTCTTCCCAATGAGCGTATCGCGGACAAGAACTTCCTGTTCGAGAACGACTACATGCGCAAGCACAAGCTGCGGCAGGTCGTCGACGTTGCCTTCGGAGTCCACAACGACCGAGTTATCGAGCTCGGCCAGCGTATCCAGGAACTTGGAGTTCGGCTCAACCGGGCCAAAGCCGAACTCACAGCGGCACGCGCCTTCGTAGAGGAACAAGCTCCCACAGCAATGGACGATGTTTCCTCCCCTATTATTCACGAGCGGGAGCTAGCTGACATCACGAGCCAGCTACAGGAGCTAGACCGTCGTGCTCAGGCGAGAACGGACTTCGCGGCCCAGCTAAGACGCAGGCACAAAATAGCAGCCCAGAACTCCCGTCGGGCGGCAGCAGTGCTTAGAGATCGCGAAACCCAGCTGGCTCGGTTGATGCCCCTGCGAGCACAGTACGCGGACGACCTCCTCAAGCTCGGCATGCTGGGTGAGGCCCAGCAACTCTTCGACCCTCTTAACGTCACCGCTTGCCCTGCGTGTCTGAACCGCCTGTCCGCTTCCCCTACTGCTGAAAATGGACGCTGTAGCCTGTGCCGCCATGAACTAACTGACGCGGACGGGGTGCTGGTTCTGGGGGCAGTCGATGCTGGTAGCCAGGCCCGTGACAATCGCGTGGATGTTGCGGCTGAGATCCGGTCTACCAAGGCCCGTCTCAAGGAGATCAGCACTTACATCGATGACCTCGGAGACTCTCTCGCTGCACTTAAACTCCGGGCGGAGGACGCGGCCATCCTGGAAGAGGAAGCAGCTGCCGCATTGGACGCGGCAACTTCACCTTCAGTCTCACCTTTCCTCGCCGCGCGCGACGATCTGTACCGCCGACGTGAACAGATCCTCCGCCAAATTGAACAGACCGGGAACACGGGCAAGCTCCGAGAAGGACTCACCAAACGGGCAAATATCGTAGAACGTCACGAGGCCCAGATCACGCGCTTGCGAGAAGAATTGGCACGGCTCGGAGACGCCACCCACGACCGTGATCGGGTCATCTCTAAGATCAGCAACCGCTACGGTGAGCTCCTGCGAGCTTGGCGCTACCCGAAGGTCAGAACGCCCTTTATCAAGACCGACCTGACCCCTTTCGTGCGTGATGAGCCATACCAAGAAGCTTCCTCCGGCGCCCGTACCCTCCTGACCTTGGCTTGGCAGTTGGCTGTCTTCGAGATCGCCGTCGAAGTAGGCGCCGCGCACCCCGGTTTCCTCATGATCGACAGCCCTCAGAAAAACCTCGGTCACGGCGGTACTCGCGACGCCGTGATCGCAGACGCGGTCGCCATCGACGACTTCTATCGCCACCTCTCTGTTTGGCTCGCAGACCGCGGTAGCCAAGCGCAGCTCATCATCGCTGATAACAGCCCGCCACCTTCAGTGGAGGGCAGTGTTGTTGTGCGCTACAGCCGTAACGAGAACCGTCCGCCTTACGGGCTAATCGAAGACGAAACTAGCGCAGAAGAGGAGGGCGGCTGATTGAGGCGCGTGCTCAGCACTGGGTTGAGTATGGGCGCTCTCCCGAGGAACGTGCTGATCAAAAAGTGGCGGCTGTACGGACCAGTCACTCAGAGCGTGTTTGAGAAGGGGTAACGGTCCGGGCACTTCCCCCACGCTGCTGCTGTCAGGCCGCAAGCATGAGCCCCATGCCGCGACGCCCGACCT
>NZ_JBEYLC010000116.1:0-8202 GCF_040635885.1 Nocardiopsis sp. NPDC006832
GAGCTTCTTCGACGTACGCGGGCTGGTTCCCCGTCCGCGCCGTATCGAGGTCGAGCACACGAGGTCGGACGGGTCCACCGCCATCGCGGTGTTTACCAATGCTCTGGCCCGCCTCGTGGCACATGAGGTGGACCACCTACACGGTATGACGTACAAGGACCGGATGGTTGAAGGGACCTCCCCCATCCCGGTGGAGGAATACCGGGGAACCGGCAAGTCCTGGAACTACGACCGCGACACGGTGTAGATGTCCCTGGCAAAGTTCGGGCCGTGGTCCTAACCCCCGCGTCGACCCCAAGGGGAGGTCCATCCCCGCGTGCGCGGGGAGCAGCGAATCCAGGGCGACGGCGGAAACGTCGACGTGGGTCCATCCCCGCGTGCGCGGGGAGCAGCGCCCCGAGGTGTTGTGCTTGGGCAGCCGGTAGGGTCCATCCCCGCGTGCGCGGGGAGCAGGCGACCTTCTTGGTGTCGATCCGGGTGGGAATGGGTCCATCCCCGCGTGCGCGGGGAGCAGCACCCCCCAATGAGACACACCCCGCTCATCCCGGGTCCATCCCCGCGTGCGCGGGGAGCAGAGTGCCGCAGCATGTCACCCAGAACTCGTTCAGGGTCCATCCCCGCGTGCGCGGGGAGCAGATCGGAGCCTGATCCGGGCCACGGCCATTCATGGGTCCATCCCCGCGTGCGCGGGGAGCAGGAGGTCGCACGCAGCGGCGACAGTGTGGACGTGGGTCCATCCCCGCGTGCGCGGGGAGCAGCGGTCGGGGGACCGGGTCAGGAGGGCCCACCGGGGTCCATCCCCGCGTGCGCGGGGAGCAGTTGCCCTCGGTTTCCTGCCTGTAGCCCTCAGGGGGTCCATCCCCGCGTGCGCGGGGAGCAGGGTCCTCACACGGCGCGCGCGGCGGGGCCGGCGGGTCCATCCCCGCGTGCGCGGGGAGCAGTTGGCGGTCGGGTTGTCCGGCATGGGTGATGCGGGTCCATCCCCGCGTGCGCGGGGAGCAGCGATGCCGATCTGTGCGAGTGCGGCCTTCTGCGGGGTCCATCCCCGCGTGCGCGGGGAGCAGGCTTCGGCCGGGGTGGTCGGCCACGTGATGGGGGGTCCATCCCCGCGTGCGCGGGGAGCAGCTGCCCCGGGGCGGCACGGTAGACCTCTGCAAGGGTCCATCCCCGCGTGCGCGGGGAGCAGCTGCAAACCGCGGGGCTGCTATGGCCCGAGTCGGGTCCATCCCCGCGTGCGCGGGGAGCAGCCCGGCAGGTACGCCGACACCGAGTGCCGACAGGGTCCATCCCCGCGTGCGCGGGGAGCAGTTGCTCCACGGGCACCAGGCCGGCGGCGTCGAGGGTCCATCCCCGCGTGCGCGGGGAGCAGTCTCGCTGACCTGCATCTTTACCCGGCGAACATGCTCGAATCTGCAACTTGTTGAGAGTTGGACACCAGGACCTTTTCTTCACAAAGGGGACTAATCGAGCCTTCGGGGCTCCTCACGCTGTTGTCAACGGTATCGGAGGAGCCCCAGCTTTGAGGGACAGCCGTGGCGTTACAGCAATCCGGCGGTGAGGTGGTGGGCGAAGGCACCGGCTAAGGCTGCCAGGGTGTAGCCGAACAGGGGCCAGGCGATGCGGCGGCGTCGGCGGGGCTTGCGGTGGCTGTGCGGACGCCGGGGGCGACGCGGGAGCGGCGGGCGTTCTGGGCGTGGGCGAGGCACCCACGGGCCGTCGTCAGGGGCCGGTCGGGGGTGCGGGACCAGGGGTTTCGGCGGCCGGCCGGGTGTGGGCGTGGGTTCGTGTGGACGTTGGGGCGCCCAAGCACTCCATCCGTCGAGGAGGGCCACCCGGCGCTGTTCGCGACGTGGCGGTGCCGGGTGGGTGCGGGAGAATCGGCGGCCTCGGGGTGCCTCCAGCACCGCGCGCATCTCGGAGGAGATCGGGTCGGCGCTCACCGGTCGGCCTCCGTGGTGGTGAGGGTGAATTCAGCCCATACGAGGGTGCCCAGCCCGGCGCAGAACGGAAAGTCCACCACCGGTCGACTCCCCCAGCGGGTGGCCAGATGTTCGATGAGCAACAGTCCACGGCCGCGTTCGGCCTCCTCCCATTCGGTGGCGGTGCGCTGGTGCGGGATGCGCGGGAGGGTGGGAGCTTCTTCGCGGGCACCGTCGTCAATGGTGGACACGCACAGGGTGTGTGCGGTGGGCATGGACAAGGTGCGCAGCACCCGACCGTCGTGTTGGCCGGAGCGGGAGTGATCGCAAGCATTGGCGAACATCTCGCTGGCGCAGAGAACGATGGTCTCGGACTGGTCCGAGCAGAGACCTTCGAGGCGGTGCAGGTCGGCGCGCAGGTCTTCTCGAACCCAAGCGGCTTGAGCCAAGTCACCGGGGTAGACGCGACCGGCCCACCGTCGCCCGGCGAAGGGCGGGGTGGGGGTGTGGAAAGGCGCGCGGGAACGCGGCACAATGGGCATGACGCACAACTCCTTATGGAGAGAGTCCTGTGTTGTCGTTGGGCTCTGGAGGCGCCGCAATCGCCCCCAGAGCCCACTTTCGTGTCAGCCACCCGTAGGGAAGCTGTTCCGGTCATGAGCTGGCGCTCTCCCGGTGGCAAGGACAGGCTCTGACGCTTCCGGTTCGTCCCACATCCACAGCATTCGGGCTCGTGTGCGGACCTGAGCAGCCCCAAGAGCTGCGTCATCCTCTTCCCTGCTGACACCAGGATGGACTTATCAATTGATAAGATCAAGTAGATCTCCTATATTGATGAGTATGTCTGCTTCGTCGACCGCTAGCATCTCCCCCATGAGCAAGAGGCCTTCACCGACCGTGCGTCGCCGCCGCCTGGCTCGCGAGCTTCGTAGACTCCGAGAAGCTGCGGAGCTGTCGACCACACAGGTCACGCGAGAGCTTGGCTGGGCCGCTGGGCGAATCAATCATCTTGAGAACGGCAGGCACAGGACCGACCCCAGCGCGCTCAGAGACCTCATGCGCCTGTATCGAATCGAGGACACCAAAAAGGTCGATGCCGTCCTCGCATTAGGCCGCCAGGCTCGGGAGAAAGGTTGGTGGCACAGCTACAGCAGTGTCCTCGACGCCGACTATCTGGGATTCGAAGCGGAGGCCTCCACCGTTAGCGTCTACCAGCCGTCCGTCATCCCTGGACTATTTCAAACCGCCGGGTACGCTGCGCTTTCCGCACGGGCGAGTGGCGCGGTCACCGAAGACGACATCGATCAGGTCATCGCAGCACGTCTAGAACGCAAGAAACTTCTTCGCGACGACCTCAACCTCTTGGCCATCGTGGATGAAAGTGCACTCCTGCGGCTGTCTCACTCCCCCGAGGTAGCCAAAGAGCAGATCTCGCACCTCATCGATCTGAGCGAAGGCGTCAACAGAGTCACCCTGCAAGTGCTACCGCTCAGCGCTGGGCTACACGCTTCCATGGGATCCGGCTTTGTCATCCTGGACTACGCCGACGAGTCCGACCCCTCGCTCGTGTATCTGGAAGGGCGCACTGGGGGCACGTTCCTGGAGAAAAAAGAGGAAGTCGATGACTATCGTCAGGTACTCACCTCTTTGATGCGGTCGGCCCTGAGCGAGAACGAATCCCTAAAGGCACTAAAAAACCTTATGAAAGAAGTCTGACGTGGAGTTTCACAAGTCTTCCTACAGCGCCACCGAGAGCCATTGTGTCGAGGTGGCCGACCTGGGCCAGGAAAGAGCCATGCGCGACACCAAGCACCGTGAACTCGGTGCGCTCTTCTTCGGTGCCGGCGAGTGGCGGACCTTCCTCGATACCACCAAGGCAGACCTTCGTTAAGACACCATTTCCCAAATACAGCGCTCAGGCCCCACCCTCTCGTCTGCGGGTGGGGCCTGATGCTTGTCGAGCGAATTAACCTGCGGCGGTCAGCAACACGTCCACCAGACGCTCCGCCGCGTCCGGACGCCCGTGGGCGCGGGCGTTGGTGGCGATCTCCTCGCGTCGGGCGGAGTCCTTCAGCAACGGCTCCACCGCGCCCTGAAGGCTCTCGGGGGTGACCTCACCCAGCAGCGCCACCGCCGCGTTGGACTCCTGCAAGTGGCGGGCGTTGTGGGCCTGCTCGTTACCGGCCGAGGAAGCCAGCGGGATGAACACCGCGGCCTTGCCCAGGGCGGTGAGTTCGGCGATGGTCCCCGCACCGCTGCGGGAGATCACCACGTCCGCCATCGCGAGCACGTCGGGCAGCTCGGGGCCGACGAAGTCGGTCAGGTGGTAGCGCTCGGCCAAACCGGGCGGGAGCTGCTGAGCGCTCTCCCGGAGACCCGCGACGTTGGCCGCTCCGCACTGGTGGACCACGTTCGCCCGCGCGAGCAGCCAGGGCAGGATGGCCCGGACGTTGTCGTTGATCTGGGCCGACCCCTGCGCGCCACCGGTGACGTAGATGGTGGGCAACTGGGCGTCGTAGCCCTCGAAGCCCAGGCCCTTGGCACCGAGTTCGGCCCGGCCGGTGAGGACCTCGGGGCGGACGGGGTTGCCGGTGACGACGGCGTCGCCCTGGGAGGAGTCGGGCAGCAACTCCACGGAGGACTCGGCGGACACCGCGATCTGGGCACCGGCGCGGGCCAGGACCTTGTTGGCCAGCCCCAGACGGACAGTCTGTTCGTGGACGACGAGGGGCTTGCGGCACATGCGGGCGGCCAGGCCGACGGGCACGGCGACGTATCCACCGGTGGCCAGCACGACGTCGGGTTCGAAGTCGGACACGAGCTTGCAGGCCTGGGCCACGCCCCGGGGCACGTTGGTCATGTCCTTGATGTTGGCGGGAGAAGCCAGTTTGAGGGGGTTCTTGGACCGGCGGATCTTGCCGGTGGCCACCGCTTCGAACGCGATCCCGTTGGCGGTCGCCACCCTCTTCTCCAGGCTGCCCGCGGCGCCCACCCACAGCACTTCGAGAGAGTTGCCGGTCGTCTCCAGGCGCTTGCGCAGGGCGTTGATCGCGGTCAGCGCGGGGTAGGTGTGTCCGCCCGTGCCGCCGCCGGTGACGATCAGGCGCAGGTCTCGGTGGTCAGGGGTGCTGTTCACGCGGTTCCCATCCGGGTGGGTGATGAGGTGGTAGGGCCATGGTCGGTCGGCCCCTGAGCACGTTAGCCGGACCAGGGGGCCACCGAGGCCTGGTATCGGGGCGGATCCGGCTTGAATCACCCGGGTGCCCGAACTACTGGGACGGGCGTCCGCCGGGTTCGGTTCACGGGTTCGTGGAGGGGAACGGGCGGGCGCTCTGGGCGGTGTGCGGGCTCGCCCCCCGGGTGAGGGCCGGTTCGAAGTCGACGCGGTCATCGTACAGCCACGGGTGCCCGCCGAACCCGGCGCTCGGCGCACCACCCGAAAGACCGCGTCCAGGTCAGCGGTGCAGTACCGGGTCCAGGCCGAAGAGCGGGAAGAGGGTGGTGTCGAAGAAGACCGAGCAGTGTCCGATCCCCTCCCCCGTCATGGCGAGCACGTGGATGCCGAAGGCCCGGTATACGCCGTCCTCGTCGCGCAGGTACATGGCGAAGGCGGGCTGTCCGTTGGCGGCGGTGGGCACCAGAGCCAGGTCACCGGGCGCCTGGGCCGGGCACTGGGCGTGGACGAGCCGCACGATGTTCTCGGGTCCGCGTACCCAGGTGGCGAACGGTGGCATCTCGAAGGCCGCCTCGGCGGTGAACAGCTCGGTGAGCGCGCCGATGTCGTAGCTCTCGAACGCGGTGACGTACCGCTCCAAGAGCTCACGCTGGTCGGCCCTGGGCGCGGGAACCCGATCCTCCTGTGGAAGTTCCTTGGCCAGCTGGGCACGGGCCCGCTGCAACAGGCTGTTGACCGCCGGGACGGAGGTGTCCAGGATCTGGGCGACCTCGGCGGCGCTGAACCGCAGTACCTCGCGCAGGATCAGCACGGCGCGCTGTTTGGCGGGAAGGTATTGCAGGGCGGCGACCAGGGCGAGGCGGACGCTCTCGCGGTCGACCACCACGGTTCCAGGATCGTCGACGCCCACCCCGAGGCGGTCCGGCATCGGTTCCAGCCAGGGGACCTCCGAGCCGTCGGCCAGCTGGGACTCGGGGCGCTCGGTCGGCCCGCCCAGGCCCGTGGGCAGGGGCCTGCGCCCACGTTTGTCCAGGGCGGTCAGACACACCGTGGTGGCGATGCGGTGCAGCCAGGTGCGCAGGCTGGAGCGCCCCTCGAAGCGGTCGATCCCCTTCCAGGCGCGTAGACAGGTTTCCTGGACCAGGTCCTCGGCGTCGTGCGCCGAACCGAGCATGCGGTAACAGTGCGCGTACAGCTCTCGGCGGTAGGGGCCGATGAGCCGCGCGAAGTCCTGGTCGATCGTCGTTTGCTCAACCACGGTCGTCACGCTACGCCGCACCTAAGACAGAACGGATCGGGCGTGGTCGTTCCTTTGCCGGAATTTCTTCCGGTGAGCCCATGGGCCGGTGGCCGGCACCCTCCGCCGGGCGCCGACCACCGGTGGCGTGGACCTCCTCCGTTCTCAGGCCTCCTGGGGCGTGGCCTCCATGGCGGCCAGGTGTTCGGGGCTGAGCTGGACGATCTGCACGTAGTTGCCGTCGGGGTCCTGGGCGGTGGCGAACAGGCTCCCGTCACGGTCTTCCAGCGGGGCGACCCACGGGGTGCCCAGCTCCTCCATGCGGGCCACGACGTCTCGTGCGTCGGCGACGTCGAAGTTGAGGATCATCCGAGGTGCGTCGGTGGCCCTGGGCCCGATGTCGTCGCGACGGTCGATCATCATGTAGAAGTTCCCGAACCTGAGCACCCGGTAGTCGTCCATGGTGTCGTTCTGGACCGGGTCGAGCACGGCGGCGTACCAGTCGCGCAGGCGGTCGGGATCGGTGCTGGCCAGGAGCATGCTGTCGAGGACGGTGTTCTTCACGAGGTTCTCCCTGTGGTGTCGTTGGTCTGCTCGTTCACCCGTATCCGACTCGGCGGAGGCGGCGGACTCATCGCGGACGTGTCACTCCTGGATGAGGCCGATGACGTTGCCCGCCGGATCGGTGAACCAGGCGACCAGGGGTCCGCCGCCCTCACGGACGATCCCCTTGGCGTCGTGCCGGAACTCCTCGTAGCGCAGCATGGTGATCCCGCGGCGGACGAGTTCGTCGACGGCGACGTCGATGTCGTCGACCGGAAGGTTGAGGACGGTGAACACCGCGGGCGCGTGGTCGGGTTTGGGGTAGACGAGCACTCCGTGGTCCTTGCTCAGGTCGATCTGGAGCAGGCCGTGCCCTTCCATCCCCGGTACCGGCCGGACGTCCAGGCCCAGGGTGGTGCCGTAGAACTCCAGGGCGGTGTCGGGGTCGGGGACGGCGAAGGAGCCGAAGGCCCGGGTGGTGTCGAACATGTGGTCCTCCTCGAAGGCCCTGTCTCATCGAAGGTCGGTGTCTCACCCGTGTGGACCCGGGTGGTGGGCCGAACTCATCGCCTCGGTGGACGTGAGCGGGTCAAACAATGCGGACGATTCCGTGCGTACCCCTTGGGTGACGCACCGTGATCACCGGTGTTACTTTCGCGTGGGCGAGAGGGCGTCTCACGTGGCCCGGTTCGCCGGTGTCCGACAGAGGGCACCGAACCTTGTTCGAGGGAGTTCGCACATGCGCGCAGTGGTGTTCGAGAACTACAAGGAGTTCCCTTCACTCACCGAGGTGCCCAAACCGGAGCCGGGGCCGGGAGAGGTGCTCCTGCGGGTGGCCGGCGCCGGGGCGTGTCACTCCGACATCAGCGTCTACCGGGTGTTCGAGAAAGGGCAGCCCGGCGCCCAGAAGCCGCCGTTCGTCCTGGGGCACGAGAACGCCGGATGGGTCGAGGCGCTCGGCCCGGGCGTGAGCGAGCGGATCCAGGTGGGCGCCGCGTACCTGGTCTACGGTCCGATCGGTTGTTGGCACTGTCGCCAGTGCGCCCAGGGGGTGGAGACCTACTGCGAGAACGCCGCGTCCCTGCCGTACCTGGCGGTGGGGCTGGGCCGGGACGGCGGCATGGCCGAGTACATGACGGTGCCCGCCCGGCACCTGGTCCCGCTGGGCGACGCCGACCCGGTGGCCGCGGCCCCGTTGGCCGACGCGGGCCTGACCCCCTACCACGCGATCAAGGAGGCGCTTCCGTACCTGGCCGGCGGTGGTCGGTACGCGCTGGCCATCGGGCTGGGCGGCCTCGGCCTGATCGGGGTGCAGATCCTGCGGGCGT
>NZ_JBEYLC010000117.1:0-8017 GCF_040635885.1 Nocardiopsis sp. NPDC006832
CCGGCCCGGTTACGATCGTCTACACATACGGAGTGGAGTACAAAGGGAGGTACCTCGTGGGAGTGCTCCAACGCTTCGAGCGCAGGCTTGAGGGCATGATCGAAGGCACCTTCGCGATGGCCTTCAAGTCGGAGCTCCAGCCGGTCGAGGTCGCGAGCGCCGTTCAGCGAGAGATGGACGAACGGGCCGCCATCGTCGCCCAGGGTCGGACATTGGTCCCGAACGACTTCATCGTCGAGTTGTCGGCCAGTGACAAGGAACGCCTGGAGGTGTACGCCGACAGCCTGGGTCAGGAACTGTCGAAGCTGGCCCGTGACTACGCCACCGAACAGGGTTATTCGTTCGTCGGTCCGGTGCGGGTGCAGTTCCGCTCGGACGAGGGACTGAAGACCGGACGATTCCGGATCCGTTCCGGCGTCGTTCGCGGGAGTCTGGTGGAGGGCGGTGAGCTCCGCCAGCCGGTGGGCGATCCGGCTCCGGGCTCGGCGCAGCCCCAGACGGGTCGTCCTCGCCTGCTGATCTCCCCTGGTGGGGCGACGGCCGAGGGCAACATCGCCAGTCAGGGCATGCAGCAGTCGTTCGAACTGACCACGCCGGTGACCCTGCTGGGTCGCGGTACGGACTGTGACCTGCGCCTGGTGGACAACGGTGTCTCCCGTCACCACGTGGAGATCCGCGTGGACGGTGACGAGGTCATCCTGGAGGACAGGGGTTCCACGAACGGCACCTTCGTCAACGGGCAGCAGGTCAGGCAAGCACGGTTGGTGGACGGTACCCGGATCAGTCTGGGCCGCACCACCATGACCTTCCGCCGCGACTGACCGCTTCCCCGACAGGCCACCGATTCCGACCCCTCCCGGACCGCAACCAACCACCTCGCTTCGGCATCTGAGGGTTCGGGACCGGTGGTGGGCCGACAAGGGACCACTGTCGGAGAATCCGGCCGGGAGGGTAGTCTCCGCGAAGACCTGACCGATCGGGCACAATGGCCGCGGCCGGCTCTGGGTCGCGGACAGCGACCTGGACTCACCGACCCGAAGGTGGGGCAGACACGGTGGCGGCGCCGATGACCGCCACCCCGGCCGAAGCACGACAGGGGCTGAAGAGCAGTTCGATGTCCAACTTGACCCTCATATTGATCAAGATCGCGTATCTCGCGGTGCTTTGGCTGTTCGTCCTCATGGCGGTCGGCGTTATCAGTACGGACCTCTTCGGACAGTCGAAGAGGAAGTCCCGCAAGAAGAAGCCGCGATCGGCTCCGCGTCCCGCGCCGCGTCGTTCCCCTTCCTCCTCTCAGGGGCGTTCACGGGCATCGCGTAACGAGCCCACGGTGCTGGCCGTGACCCAGGGCCCGTTGACGGGGACGACGATCAACCTCTCCTCCCAACCCATCCTCATCGGCCGCGCTCCCGATTCGACGTTGGTCATCACCGATGACTACGCGTCGGGGCGGCACGCGCGCGTTTACACCGAAAGCGGCCGCTGGTTCGTCGAGGACCTCAACTCCACCAACGGCACCTACCTCGGCCAGCAGAAGCTGAACCGCCCCCAGCCCATCACGGTGGGTCAGCCCATCCGTATCGGCAAAACCGTCCTGGAACTGCGCAAATGACAATCGCTCTCCGATACGCGGCGTACTCCGACGTAGGATGCCTCCGCGAAGGCAACGAAGACTCCGGTTACGCCGGCCAGCACCTCCTCGCGGTGGCCGACGGCATGGGCGGGTACGCGGGCGGAGAGGTGGCCAGCTCGATCGCGATCTCGTCGATCCGCAGCCTGGACACCTCCGACGATCCACGGGCCGAAGAGATGGCCGAGGTCCTGCAACAGGCCGTCGAGAAGGCCAATGAGTCCCTGGCCCTCCGGATCCGGCAGGAACCCCAGCTTGAGAACATGGGCACCACCCTGACCGCCATGCTGTGGTCGGGTTCACAGGTCGCCCTGATCCACATCGGTGACTCACGCGCCTACCTCATGCGGGGTTCGCGGTTCGAGCAGATCACCCACGACCACACCTTGGTGCAGACCCTCGTGGACGAGGGCAAGATCACCGAGGAGGAGGTCGCCACCCACCCGCAGCGGTCCCTGATCCTGCGTGCCCTGGACGGCAAGACCCCGGTCGACCCGGACATCTCCATCAGCCGTGCCAAGCCCGGCGACCGTTACATGCTGTGCTCCGACGGGCTGTCGGGCGTGGTCAGCAAGAAGACCATCCACGAGACCCTGGCGACCGAGAGCGACCCGCGCGCGGCCGCCAAGAAGCTCATCGAACTGGCGATCCGCGGCGGCGGTCCGGACAACATCACCACCGTGGTCGCGGACGTCATCGAGACGGACGACGACCAGGAGGGCGCGACCGTCGGCTCCCAGGTCGTGGGCGCCGCGGACCAGCGTGACGTGGCGACGGGCCCGAACGAGACCAGCCCCGCCAGACGGGCGCAGGAGCTGCGCGGCAACGGCGGCGACACCGCCGAGATGGACCCCATCGACGAGCAGGCTCCGCCCCCGCCCGGTACGTACGGCGCTTCTCCCTACGAGGAGCACGCCTACGAGGCCTCGCCCCCTCGTGACCGGGACCCGGAGCCGGAGCCGGAGTACCGGACCCGTAGCTGGTGGCCGATCATCCTCGTCTTCGTCATCGTGGTCGGCGCGATCGCCGGTGGCGGCTACTACTTCGGTAGCCGGTACATCAATGACCAGTACTACGTGGGCGTCTCCGCCGACGGGGAGAACGTCAGCATCTACCGCGGCATCGACACCAACGTCGCCGGGATCGACCTCTCCGAGGAGGTGGAGAGGACCGAGCTCCGGCTGGACTCGCTCGCCCCCACCGACCAGGAAGCCCTCCAGAACAACATCGAGGCGACCGACCTCGCGGACGCCGAGGCGAAGGTCGAGGACCTGCAGGGCGAGGTCGAGAACTCCGAGCAGACCCGGACCGACTCGGGCGGCCAGGAGACCGAGACCGAGGAATCGGGGTGACCCATTGAGCACCACGAAACCTGAGGCACCGACGGCACTTCCGCCGGTCAAACGGCGCAACGCCGAGCTGGTCCTGGTCCTCATCGCCATCGTCATCATGATGAGCGCGATGGCCACGGCCGGGCTGAACCTCAACAACCAGGTCCCGGGCGCGATGTGGGGCTACGGCCTCATCTTCGGTGCGCTCGCCCTCGCCACGCACTTGGCGCTGCGGTTCATCGCACCGTACGCCGACCCCCTGATCCTGCCCTGCGCACTGTTCCTCAACGGGATCGGTGTGGCGATGATCTGGCGCCTGGACGCGGCCGACTCCGGGAACATCGAGCACGCCGGTATCGGCATGCAGCTGGTGTGGACCGCGGTCGGCATGGTCCTGTGCATCGCGCTGCTGTTCTTCCTGAAGGAACCGCGGATCCTACAGCGGTACACCTACCTCACCGCCCTCGCCGCGATCATCCTCATCGCGCTTCCGATGGTCCCGGGCCTGGGCATCAGCGAGTACGGTGCCCGCCGGTGGATCGGCATCGGGCCGTTCACCATGCAACCGTCCGAGTTCGCGAAGATCGCGCTGGTGATCTTCCTGTCCTCGTATCTGGTCACCAAACGGCAGGTGCTGTCGTTGGCGGCCAAGTCGATCAAGATCGGCCGGTTCAAGATCCTGGACCTGCCTCGCGCCCGTGACTTCATGCCGATGGTCGTCGGCTGGGTCGTGGCCATCGGTCTGCTGGTCATCAGCAAGGACCTCGGTTCCTCGCTGCTGCTCTTCGGCATCTTCCTGGCGATGCTGTACGTGGCCACCCAGCGTTCCTCCTGGGTGCTCATCGGTCTCACGGTGTTCATCGGGGCGGCCACCGCCGCGATGTACATCTTCTGGCACTTCCGCCAGCGTGTCGACATCTGGTTCCACGCCTTCGACCAGGAGGTCTACGATCGGGTGGGCGGTAGCATGCAGATCGTCCAGGGCATCGTGGGCATGGCCTACGGTGGCGTGTTCGGTACCGGTTTCGGTGGCGGCCAGGCGCACAACATCTTCGCCGCGGACAGCGACTTCATCTTCGCCTCGCTGGCGGAGGACCTGGGCCTGACCGGACTCATGACCATCCTGATCGTGATCTTCCTTCTGGTCCAGCGCGGTATGCGCGTCGCGCTGGCCTCCCGTGAACTCTTCGTCAAGATGCTGGCGAGCGGTATCGCGTTCGTTATGTGCTTCCAGGTGTTCGTGGTGCTGGGCGGCCTGACCAGGATCATTCCGTTGACCGGTATGACCACGCCGTTCCTGGCCGCGGGTGGTTCCGCGTTGATGGCCAGTTGGCTGATGATCGGTCTATTGCTCCGGATGAGCGACAACGCGCGCAGACCCGCGCCACAAGCCATCCAGGACGAGGGGGCCACACAGGTGATCCGACGATGAACACACCCATCCGACGCCTCAGCGTCTTCTCGATGATCCTGTTCGGTGCCCTGATGCTCCAGCTCACCTGGATCCAGGGCTTCCAGGCCGAGGCCATCCGAGACCACTCTCTCAACACCCGCCAGTACAGCGAACGGCTCACCGAGATGCGGGGACCCATCGTCGTCGGTGGGGAGAACGTCGCCTACTCCGAGAACATCGCCGCCGAGGACGACCCTGCCCGCTACCAGCGCGTGTACGAGGGCGGTCCCCTGTACACGCCGGTGGTCGGTTCCTTCCGCAGCTACGGCGCGGACGGCATCGAGAAGAGCGAGAACGCGCTGTTGGACGGCACCGACGACCGGCTCGCGGTGCGCAACTTCCGCGACGTCATCACCGGCCGTGAGCCCGAGGGCGCGCGCGTCGAACTCACCATCGACCCCGCCGTGCAGCAGGCCGGTTACGAAGGCTTCGAGCAACTGGGCATGAACGGTGCCGCCGTCGCGATCGACCCGAGCAGCGGGGCGATCCTCGGCTCGGTCTCCTACCCCTCCTTCGACGCCAACGAGGTCGTGAGCATCGAGGAGATCACGGACGCGGTCACGAACTTCGACGCCTTGGCGGCCGACGAGAACCAGCCGCTGCTCAACCGGGCGCTGAGGGAGCGCTACCCTCCGGGTTCCACGTTCAAGGTCGTGACCGCCGCCGCGGCCATGGAGCACCTGGACGCCGGCCCGGACTCCACCATGGACGCTCCGGACACCCTGGAACTCGGTCACCCGCTGCCCAACGCCACCCCTGGTGGTACGTGCAACGGCGGGGATCCCGACACCCTGGCGCACTCCATCCAGATCTCCTGCAACACGTCGATGGCCAACTGGGCCATCGAGATGGGCGGTCAGGCCCTGGCGGACCAGGCGGAGGCCTTTGGGTTCCACCCGCAGGTCACCGAGGACGAAATGCAGGTTCCGCTGCCGGTCATCCCGAGCTACGCGCCCGTGGAGGAGGACCGCAACATCCTGGGCCGCGCGGGCATCGGTCAGTCCAACGTGGAGGCGACGCCGCTGCAGATGGCGATGGTGGCCGGGGGCGTGGCCAACTCCGGTGAGGTCATGCACCCGTACATGGTGGACTCGGTGCGCGACTCCGACCGCACCGTCGTCACCCAGACCACCCCCGAGGTCTACAGCCAGGCCATGAGCGCCAGCACCGCGTCCGACCTGACGGACATGATGGTCCGGGTGACCGGACCGGACGGATCCGGAACCAACGGAGCCATCCAGGGCATGGACGTGGCCGGCAAGACCGGTACCGCCGAGACCGGCGGAGAACAGGGCACGCACAACTGGTTCATCGGGTTCGCCCCGGCCGACGACCCCCAGGTCGCGGTCGCGGTCGTCATCGAACACGGTGGCGGCAGCGGTGGCGAACTGGCCGCGCCGATCGCGCGAAACATGATGGAGGCAGTGGTTCTGTAGTGAACGCCTACGAACCGTCTTCCCGGAACGGTCCCGGTGACCTCACCGGGACCGTTCTGAGCGACCGATATCGGCTTGAGGAGCAGATCGGCTCCGGCGGCATGGGCACCGTGTGGCGGGCGACCGACACCCTGCTCAACCGTTCGGTGGCGGTCAAACTGCTTCACCCGGCCCAGATGGCCGAACCGACCGCGCGTGAACGGTTCCGCACGGAGGGCCGGATCACCGCCGGTCTGTCCCACCCGGGGATCGCACAGGTCTACGACTACGGCGAGGAGCACGGGCGTGCCTTCCTCATCATGGAGCTCGTGGTCAGCGAACCCCTGTCGCAGGTACTACGGGAACAGGGGGGACTGAGTTCGGACCAGACCCTCGACTTCGTGTGCCAGGCGGCCAAGGCGCTGGCCGCGGCGCACGCCCGTGGCGTGGTGCACCGGGACATCAAGCCGGGCAACCTGTTGGTGACCGAGGACGGACAGCTGAAGCTGACCGACTTCGGCATCGCACGCGGGGACATGTCGGTGACCCTCACCCAGACCGGCATGGTGATGGGCACGGCCCAGTACATCTCACCGGAGCAGGCGTCGGGACGACCCGCGACCGCGGCCTCCGACCTGTACGCGCTGGGTGTGGTGGCCTACGAGTGCTTGGCCGGGCAGCCGCCGTTCACCGGGGACAGTCCGGTGGCGTTGGCACTGGCGCACACGCGCGACGATCCGCCCTCCCTGCCCGAACACGTCCCCGCGGACATCGACGACCTCGTCTTCTCCATGCTGGAGAAGGACCCGGAGGATCGACCCTCATCCGCCGGGGAGGTCGCGCACCTGGCCGCGGTGATCCGCTCCAACGCCGGTACCGGACCACCCACCCCCTCCACCGGCTTCAACGGCATGGCCCAGACCAGGGTGGTCGGCGCGGTGCCCGATTTCGGTCCCCGTAGCGGCGCCACCGATCAGGTACGGCGAACCACCGGTCAATCTCCCGTAGCCCCTGATCAGGGCATGGATTCCACCAGGCTGGCGGAGAACCCGGACTCCGGTCGGCGGGTCAGGATGCCGGTCGTGCTCGCGGCCGTGGCCGCGACCGTCCTCATCGTGGGTGCGGCGGTGGCCGGGTTCATGATGGGTGACACCGGGACCGAACCGGTCAACAACAGCAACCAGCCGGCCGTCACCGACGAGTCCCCCGATTCCAGTCCCAGTGAGGAACCGGAGGAGACCGAGACACCCGAGGCCCTCGATCCGGTCCCGGACACCCCGGAGTGGACTCCGCCCCCTCAGGACTGGGACCAGACCGAGTCCCCGCCTCCTGGTGAGGGTGAGGAGGAATCTCCCCCGCCAGAGGACGACGTCACCGATCCACCAGAGGACGACGTCACCGATCCGCCCGAGGAAGAGGAACCCGGCGGAGAGAACCCGGGCGGAGAGAACCCCGGCGGAGGTGGCGGCGGGGGCGGAGGCGGCGACGGTAACAACGGGGAGGGACCCTGATTCCACTGCGAAGACCAGAGCCTGTGACCATGCAATGAGCGAGAGATGCTCAGGGTAGGCGGCGGCCCGCGGGCGGCCACCGGAAGACACGAGGATTAGTGCACGACATGTCCCAGCCCCGGCTCCTCGGCGGACGCTACGAGCTCGACACGGTTGTCGGGCGCGGTGGCATGGCCGAGGTATACCGCGCTCGCGACCTGAGGCTCGACCGGCTCGTCGCGATCAAGACCCTCCGACACGACATGGCCCGGGACCACGTGTTCCAGGCGCGGTTCCGCCGCGAGGCCCAGTCCGCGGCGTCCCTGAACCACCCCGCGATCATCGCCGTCTATGACACCGGCGAGGACATGATCGATGGCGTGTCCATCCCGTACATCGTCATGGAGTACGTGGATGGTCGGACGCTCAAGGAACTGCTCGACGACGAGCGCAAACTGCTGCCGGAGCGTTCGGCGGAGCTGGTCGACGGCATCCTCAAGGCCCTTGAGTACAGCCATGACAACGGCATCGTGCACCGTGACATCAAGCCGGCGAACGTCATGTTGACCCGCAACGCCGACGTCAAGGTGATGGACTTCGGCATCGCCCGGTCCATGGGCGACGACCAGGCGACGATGACGCAGACGTCGCAGGTCATCGGCACCGCTCAGTACCTGTCGCCGGAACAGGCTCGCGGC
>NZ_JBEYLC010000118.1:0-7984 GCF_040635885.1 Nocardiopsis sp. NPDC006832
GTGCGCCAGTTGCGGGACGCGGCGAAATGGTTCGTCGCCCGCCTGGACCCGGATAAGGCCGACCGGGACTATGACGAAACGTTCGAGAACCGGGGCGCGCAGTTCTCGCCCACGTTCGAGTCCGGGTTTTTGTTGCGGATGTGGGGTCCGGGGGCCGATAACGAGCTCATCCAGGCCGCTCTGGAGGCTTACACCGAGCCGTATGGGCCGGATAACACGGCGATGCCGAAGCATCAGCGCACTTATGACGCGATGATGCGGATCTTCGAGACAGCTCTGACCCACCGGGGTTGCTCCAGCCTGAGCCGCCAACCGTTGGCCACGTTGAACATCACCGTGCCCCTGAAGCGCTTCCTGGGTGATGGGTCGGCTGAGCCCGCCACCACCGAGGATGGGGTGGTGTTGCCCGATCAGATGGTGGCCCGTCTGACCCCCGACAGTTGGTTGCGCCGGTTCGTGACCGACGAACAGGGCCGGACCCTGTTGGATGTGGGGCGTAAGCAGCGGTGCGCTCCGGATCCGGTGCGCCAGGCGGCGGGGTTCAAGAAGCCCTACTGCGAGTGGCACGAGGGTTGTGATGTGCCGCGTAGTTGGTCGCAGTACGACCACATCGTCCCCTTCTCCCACGGCGGGGCCACCAGCGCCGAGAACATGCAGGTGTTGTGCTCGACCCATAACCGGCTTAAGCACCGGTTGCAGGCCAAGGTGAATCGGCAGATCTGGGAGCACCACCACGCCCAGAACCGCCAGGAAGCGGGAAAGGAAGCCGGGTCGGGGGATGGGGAGGGGGAGCCGGCCCCAGCCACTGTCCTCTAACCACCACCATCCGCTTCCACGACCATGCGTTTCCGCCAGGTGGAACACCACCCCGCCGCGACCACCCCGAGATCACCCCCGGTTGGGTGTCAGAACCCAAGGGCCCTGTGTCCTGTGGGGATATCGGTATGTCCCCGCCGCGAACCCCCTACCCGGAGTCATATCCCGGGGCCGGAGCGGCTCCCGTTGGGGGTCTCGGCGCCACTGCCACCCCTGGTACCGGCCCACCGGCACCATCAACCCCGTGTTGTCTCTCCATCATGATGATCTTGTCCGTAGCGCCATGTTGGGCGCCGAACATGGCGCTACGAGCAAGATCATCGCCAAAGGGGCGCCGGTGCCGGCCACCGCGGGGACGCGGCTCGCCACCCGTCCCACCTGTAGCGGGCCCTTCGTGACCGGGCCCGTCACGTAGTGGCGACGCGGCCCACGAGGACACCAGAGAGAGGGGAAGGCATCCGGCCGGCCACGGCCGGACCGGGCGAAGCCCGGGGCCGTTGGGACCTCAACCACTCTCCCCCCTTCCCCGATAGCCGCCAAACCGCCGCCCGTGCCGTACGGGTCAAGGCCACCCACCACGCTGATGCGCAACTCAACATCGCCTTGACGCGTGCGGTGCGGGCGGCAACAATCACGCGGCGGGGAAGGAGGGAGAACCCACCCCCACCCCGCCCAACCACCCCAAAAAGCCAGAAACCCGAGGCGCCCCACCAACCACCCACACAACGCCCAACAACCCCAAGACTCCCGACCCCAGGCGCCTCACCATCAACCTCTGGGCAGCACAAAACCGGCGGAACCAGAAGCTCCCCCAATATCAAGAAGACATCACCCACCCCATCGACCGCCACCCCACCACCACTTACCTGTGGATAACCCCCGGAGCCCACGTCCACCCACACCCAAACCAACACGCCCCATGTCCCGCGCCCCCACCCCCACCCCCACCCCCACCCCTACCCACCCCCACCGAGGTCAGGTGCCGGGGCTCTCGTGAACGGGGCTTTTCTCGCGGGCCAAAGGGCTGCTGGGGGCGAGCCGGGTGAGCAAGGTGCGGCTGATGTCCAGGAGTTGGTCGCGCTGTTCGGGGGTGAGCAGGTCCAGGAGGTTCTCGCGCATGCTCGCCACGTGCGGGCCGCCGGCGCGGTGGAGGACTTCGCGGCCCTGGTCGGTGAGGACGGCGAACCAGCTGCGGCGGTCGGTCTCGCAATGCCGGCGTTCCACGAAGCCGGCCTCGGTGAGCTTGCGGACGGCGTGGGTGATCCGGCTGGGTTTGGTGTGGGTGAGTTCGGCCAGCTCGCTCATGCGCAGGGACCCGTGCTCGTTCTTGGAGAGCAGGACCAGCAGTTCGTAGTAGGTCAGGGGTAGGTCGACCTCCTGTTGGACGTCGCGTTCCACGCGCTGGTCCAGCAGGCGGAACGCCAGGGTGACGGCGTCCCAGGTGCGTTCCTCGGTGGCGCTGACGTGGCAGTGGTCGCTCATGGCCAAATATTACCACGCTGGATTATTGCGTACTGAAATACTTTGGAGTTACTGTCATGCTGAATCTTTCAGTGCTGGAGTAACTTTGATGAGGGAACCCCGATGACCTACACGGCACCGGCCAGTGCCCGCCGGCCACGTTTGTTGCCGGCCCTGTTCGTGCTGGCCATGGCCCACTTCACCCTGTCCGTGGACTTCAACGTCGTCTACATCGCCTTACCCGAGATCGGCCGGGAACTGGGGCTGGACGCCGGCGGCCTGCAGTGGGTCGTCTCCGCCTTCGCCCTGGGCTACGGGGGCTTCCTGCTTTTGGGTGGTCGGGCCGTCGACCGGCTCGGTGCGCGCAGGATGCTGGTCCTCGGTGCCGCCTTGATGGCCGGAGCCTCGGTGGTCGGCGCCCTGGTCGGCGTCCTCACCTGGCCCCCGACGGTACTCATCGGCGCCCGAGCCGCGCAGGGATTCGGAGCCGCCCTGATCTTTCCCGCCACCCTGGCCTTGGTGAACACGGCCTTCGACGCGGGCCCCGCGCGAAACCGTGCGCTCGCGGTCTGGGGCAGCGCCGGGGCCTTCGGTGCCTTGGCCGGGGGAGCACTCGGCGGTGTCCTCACCAGTCTGCTCGGGTGGGCCTCGGTCTTCTGGGCGCTGGTCCCGCTCGCCCTGGTCGTGGCCATCGCCGCACCGCGGGTGCTGCCCACCGACCCCCGGAGCGAGGGCCTGGCCGGTTTCGACCTGCCCGGCTCGGCCCTGGCCACCGGTGGTGCGCTCCTCCTGGTGTTCGGGATCTCCCGGATCCAGGAGGACGTTCGGACGGGCGTCGGCGTGATCGTGCTGGGGGCGGTGACGCTGGGGCTCTTCCTCCTGGTGGAGCGCGGGGGCGCCGACCCGTTGCTGCCGCTCGGCCTGCTTCGTGTGCGTTCCCTGTGGGTGAGCGCGGTGCTGGTCTTCGTGCTCATGGGTGTGATCGGCGCACTGCACTTCGTCTACACCACGCACGTCCAGGACGGTCTGGGGTTGGGGCCGTTGGCCGCGGGGCTGGGCTTCCTGCCCCAAGGGGTGGTGGCCATGCTCGGCTCCGCCTTCCTGTTGCCCCGGCTGCTCGGCCGTTGGGGTTCGCGGCGGATCTTGTTCGTCGGCGTGCTCGGTGTCGCGGTGACCTCGGTCGTCTTCGCCTGGGCGGTCTCCGGTGACCACTACTGGATGGTTCTGCCCGCGGTGCTGCTGCTCGGGCTCACGGCGGGCACCGTGTATCCGGCGGTGTTCGCGGTGGCGGGTGAGGAGGTCGACGCTGCCCGCCAGGGAGTGGCCTCGGCTACGGTGTCCACGGCGCAGCAACTCGGCGGAGCGGTCGGACTCGCGGCGCTGGTAGCGGTCGCGGGCACCGGGGGTGGACTCACCGCGGCCTCGCTGACGGGGGGAGCGGCCTTGACCGTCGTGGCGTTCCTGGCACTGGCGATCCGTGTGGCGCCGCGAGCGGGGCGGGCCACGCGGTTAACCTGAGGCCCCACCGGTCGGTCGCCACACCGATCGGGCCGATGGACGGGGCTTTGGGCGGGTATGCGCCTGGGAGGAAGACCCATCGATACGGAGGACGACCAATGGCGACCACCTGGCTGGGACCGGAGAGCCGCACCGCGGCGCTGGCATCCATGGCGGACGAGGAGCTCGACGTCCTCGTTGTCGGAGGTGGGATCGTGGGGGCGGGTATCGCCCTGGACGCGGTCTCACGCGGACTCTCCACGGGGCTGATCGAGGCGCGCGACTACGCCTCGGGTACCTCCAGCAGATCCAGCAAACTCATCCACGGCGGCCTGCGTTACCTGGAACAACTCGACTTCGAGCTGGTCCGTGAAGCGCTCCATGAACGCGGTCTGTTGCTCACCACCATCGCGCCGCACCTGGTGCGTCCGGTACCGTTCCTGTTCCCGTTCCAGCATCACTGGGAGCGGTTCTACATCGGCGCGGGCGTCACCCTTTACGACGCGCTCGCGATGAGCTCCCGCAACAACCGGGGACTGCCCTCGCACCGACACCTGACCAGGTCCGGCGCGATGAAGGTGTTCCCGGCGCTCAAGCGCAGCTCCCTGGCCGGCGCGATCCAGTACTGGGACTGTCAGGTCGACGACGCCCGTTTCGTCACCACGGTCCTGCGCACGGCGGCGGGACTGGGCGCGCGGATCGCCTCCCGGGTACAGGCGGTCGAGTTCCTCCGTGAGGGCGAACACGTGGTCGGGGCGATGGCCGCCGACCTGGAGAGCGGCGAGAAGGTCCGGATCCGCGCCCGGCAGGTGGTCAACGCCGCGGGTGTGTGGACCGACGACATCCAGGAGATGGTCGGAGGCCGTGGCCAGGTCCACGTCAGCGCCTCCAAGGGTGTGCACCTGGTGGTACCGCGGGACCGTATCCAGGCCTCGTCCGGGATGATCCTGCAGACCGAGAAGAGCGTGCTGTTCGTGATCCCGTGGGGCCGCCACTGGATCATCGGCACCACCGACACCCCGTGGGACCTGGACAAGGAGAACCCCGCGGCCAGCCGCGCCGACATCGACTACGTCCTGGACCACGTCAACCAGGTGCTGCGCACGCCGCTGAGTCGGGACGACGTCGAGGGCGTCTACGCGGGTCTGCGGCCGTTGCTGTCGGGGGAGTCCGACGAGACCTCCAAGCTGTCCCGAGAGCACACCGTCGCCCACCCGGTGCCGGGTCTGGTGCTCATCGCGGGCGGCAAGTACACCACCTACCGGGTCATGGCCAAGGACGCGGTGGACGCGGTAGCGCATGGACTGGGCGGGGCCGTTCCGAACTCGGTCACCGACAAGCTGCCCCTGGTGGGCGCGGACGGGTACGCGGCCCTGTACAACCAGCGTCACCGTCTGGCCCGGGACTCCGGGCTCCACGTCTCACGGGTCACACACCTGCTGCGTCGGTTCGGCTCCCAGGTCCACGATCTCCTCGACCTGATCAAGGAGCGCCGTGACCTGGCCCGTCCGTTGGCGGGTTCCGATGACTACCTGAGGGCGGAGGTCGTCTACGCGGTGCACGCGGAGGGAGCCCGTCACCTTGAGGACGTCCTGACCCGTCGTACCCGCATCTCCTTCGAGACCTGGGACCGGGGCATCGCCGCCGCGGAGGAGGCGGCAGAGCTGATGGCCGAACCCCTGGGGTGGGCCAAGGAGCAGGTGGAACGCGAGGTGGAGTTCTACCGCAAGGGCATCGAGGCCGAGCGGGTGGCCCAGGAACAGGACACCGACCAGGAGGCGGACGCGGTCCAGCTCGGCGCCCCGGAGATCGTTCCGGACGTGCACATCGCTCGGCCCGGAGGCCGTTCCTGACGGGGGTCGCACGGGGCGGTTAGGGTGCGTACCACCGCGTTGTTACGCACACCCCCTCCGCGAAGGACCCTCGGTCATGATCAAGGTGCTGCTCGTCGAGGACGACGTCCGGCTCGCCGACGCGCTCGCCGGGGCGCTTGAGACGAACGGCTACGAGGTCGTGCAGGTTCGTACCGCCGGGGACGCGCTCGCCGCGTCCCCGGCGGACGTCGTCCTGTTGGACCTCGGCCTCCCGGACATGGACGGCATCGACCTGTGTCGTGCGCTCCGTGAGCGTCAGGACTTCGGGGACACCGCCATCATCATGGTCACCGCGCGGGGACGACAACGCGAACGCGTCCTCGGGCTGCGTTCGGGCGCCGACGACTACGTGGTCAAACCCCTGGCCATCGAGGAACTGTGCGCCCGGATGGAAGCGGTGCTGCGTCGCACCGGCACACGTTCGGGCACCGTGCTGGAGGCGGGCCCCGTCCGGGTGGACACCGGTACCCGAGTCGTCACCTGCGAGGGTCGTCCGGTGGAGCTCACCCGCAAGGAGTTCGACCTGCTCGTGGTGCTGGTGCGCGAGGCCGGCGGGGTGGTCCCGCGCGAGCACCTGCTGTTGCGGGTGTGGCAGACCTCCTGGCCCGGCACGCTGCGCACCCTGGAGGTGCACATCGGCACCCTGCGCGCCAAGTTGGAGGCGCCTCGGCTCATCCAGACCGTCCGCGGGGTGGGTTACCGGATGGCGGTCGGTTCCCCCGTCTCCCGGGTCTGAGGATCCGGGATGCGCAGACGTTTGGTGACGGTGTACGTCACCCTGCTGGTGGCGGCCTGCCTGGCGTTGGCGGTGCCGCTGTGCGTCAGCATCGCCGCACGCGGCACCTCGGACATGATGCTGGACCGGATCAACGACACCGCCCGATTCGCGGGGTTGGCCGAGCCCAGCGTCCTCACCGGTAACGAGGGCACCCTCTCCGCCGAACTCGCCGCCTACGAGGAGGTCTACGGGATCATGGCGTTGGTGGTGGATCGGGACGGCGAGGTGGTGGTCTCCTCTCGACCGGGGTTGACCCTGGCCGACCTGGACCCGAACGGCTGGCCGGAGGGCGGGGAAGCGATATCCGGCCCGGTGCGCACGGCCCTGGCCGGCAACCGGATGGGCGCCGACAGCGTGGTCTGGCCCTGGCAGGAGGGTCCGCTCATCGTCGCCGAACCCATCGGCCGTTCCGGTGAGGTCGTGGGTGCCGCCGTCACCTTCTCGCCCACCGAGTCCCTGCGCCGCGCCACCACCGTTCAGTGGGGGGTGGCGTGGCTGGTGGCCACCGCGTTGATGCTGGTCGGCATCACGGCGGCCGGTCCGCTCACCCGGTGGATCCTGCGTCCCATCGACGACCTCGACGAGGCCACCCGCGCGGTGAGCGGCGGCAGCCTGGACACCCGGGTGCGCACAGCCGCCGGGCCGGATGAGCTGCGCCGCCTGGGCGAGTCGTTCAACCAGATGGCCGACACCATCACCTCCATGCTGGAGAGCCAGCGCACCTTCGTCGCCTACGCCGGCCACCAGGTGCGCAACCCCCTGGCCGCGCTGCGGCTTCGGGTGGACGGTTTGTCCCGTCATCTGGGCCAAGAGGGCGCGCAGGACCACCGTCTGGCGCTGGACGAGGTCGACCGACTCACCCGTATCTGCGACGGCCTGCTCACCCTGGCCCGGGCCGAGGACGCCGAGCACTCGATGGTGTGGGAGGACGCGCGGGAGGTCGCGGAGGACCGGGTGGCGGCGTGGCTCCCCATCGCCGATCGCGCCGGCGCGGAGCTGACCTGCGAGGGCGCCTCCGACGTGTCGGTGCCGTGTGCGGAGGGCACTCTCGACCAGGCCCTGGACGTGCTCATCGACAACGCGTTGAAGTTCGGTGGTGCGGAGGTCCGGATCGTCGTTCACGTGGACGAACCCGTTCGGTACGAGGAGGGCGGCGGCCACCTGGACATGCGTGTGGTGGACGACGGGCCGGGGCTCCCCGCCGAAGAGCTCGAACGCGCCACCGAACCCTTCTGGCGGGACGGCGGGGGCGCCGGCGGCGGTTCCGGGCTCGGGCTGTCCATCGTGGTCACCCTGCTGGAACTCCAGGGCGCGGAACTCACCCTGCGGCCCGCCCACCCGAACGGCATCGACGCGCGGATCCGCCTACCGCTGCCCTAGCGGCGACTCAGGGGACCGATGGGCGTTCGTCGTGCGCGTACTTGACCGACCGGTAGTAGGCGGTGGCACCCGGGTGCAGGGGCACCGGCAGTGTGGCGATGGCCGATCGCGGGTGCAGGTGAAGGGCGACCGGGTGGATCTCCACCAGTGCGTTCCGCGACTCGAACAGGAGCCGGGT
>NZ_JBEYLC010000119.1:0-7915 GCF_040635885.1 Nocardiopsis sp. NPDC006832
CGTTGTGTCCAGTGCGGCTACACAGAGCACGCCGATCGGGTGGGAGCGGTCAACGTTGGTATCAGGGCCGGGCTGGTCCTTCCTGTTGCCTGAGTGGTGGCAGGAGAAGCCCACCGCTTCAGCGGTGGGAGGAGTCACGTTCACAGCATCCGATCGACCCCCGGGATGGCCCGCACACCGGCGGCCAACGCCCAGGTCAGTGGCACGCTCAACGCGGCCAGGCCGGCGAACTTGACCACCGCCGGGGCCTGCCAGTCACCCAGGGCCATGCCCACCAACACCAGCACCACCGCGTGCAGCACGTACACGGCGAAGGCGTTCTCACCCAGGAACCGCCACACACGGTTGTCCCGGGCCAGGAACCGACGGAAGAAGACCAGCAGCGCCAGCACCAAACCCACCGAGAACAGGTTCTCCGCCACCAGATGCACCAAGGACGCACCGGTGCCCGGGGCAGCGGTCACGAACACGACCATGACGGGCAGTGACACCGCCGCGGCGATCCCGCCGACCACCCCGGCCCGGTCCGGCAACCGGTGCAACCAGTCACCCCGGTAGGCGAGCGCGCCCACGGTGAACATGGCCACGTACTGGGGCAGGTAACCGGGGCTGGGCAACCCCACCACCGGCCAGTACGGCGCGGGGAAGGCCCACCGCCAGGCGAAGGTGGCCAGGGCCAGCCCCACCGCGAACACCAGAACCGGGACCAGCCAGCGCACCGGCCCTCGCTCCCGAACCTGCGCCACGACCGGGGCGGGCCGGGAGCGACGCTCACGCACACCGCGCACCAGCACATAGACCAGGCTCATCACCAACAGCACCTCTACGAACCACATCGGGCCCGGGTCGATGGTGAGCAGGTACAGCAGCCACAGCGGAAGGTCGGGTTCAGCGGCCAACACCTGTCCGAACGCCGGGATCATGGCCAAGGGCCGCAACAAAACCAGGAACAGCAGCAGGGGAACGCCCAACCGGACCAGGCGTTCGCGCATGAACCCGCGCCGCCCACGCCGATCGATCGAACCCGGCACGAAGTACCCGGCGATGAGGAAGAACATCCCCATGAAGAACGTCTGGTTGAAGAGCACGAACAGATCCAGCGCCACCCCGGAGGGGTCTTGGGCCGGCTCCGTCAGGTACCACACCGGGATGTTGCCGTAGGTGATGGCCGCGTGGTGCAACACGACCAGGACCGTCAGGACCACCCTGAGGTGATCGACGTAGAACAGTCGGGGGCGGGACGGCCGATCGGCCGCCCCGGTGGTGGATGGGCTGATGTTCTGTGCCATGGGGACCTCGTCACTATGGTGTGACGGTCATGGGGCTCGAATCGCACGGACCAGGAGTTCGCCCAGTTCGTCGGCGTGCGCGAGCAGGTCGTGGTCGGGGTGTGTCCGCCAGTACTCGAACATGGCGTCGATGGTCGCCTGTTGGCTGATCGCCATCACCCGCACGTCGAACTCGCGAAACTCCCCGCTCCGCTGCCCGGCTCGGTAGAGCTCTTCCATGGGTTGGTAGATCGCCTCGGGTTGGGACCCATCGAAGCGGGGGGCGCCCTGGGCGTCACGGAAGTGCCGGAAGATCTGGGACAGTGCCGTCATGCGCTCGCGATGGGCCAGCGCGTACTCGGCCACGCCGCGCACGTGGGTGCGCAGCGCACGTTCCATGTTCTGCTCGGCCAGGACCCGGGGCGCGACCTCCTCCCCGATCTGGGTGTAGACGCTTATCACCACCTGGTCCATCAGCTCGTCCTTGCCGTCGAAGTGGTAGGAGATGACGCCTTTGCTCACCTGCGCCGTCCGTGCGATCCGAGCCAGGGAGGCGTTCGGGTAACCGACCTCGGCGATGGTGCGCACCGCCGCGTCGATGATCTGTGCCCTGCGGGCCTCCTCGATGAAGGACCGCTTCTGACCGTCTGGCTCGTTTTTTGACCGCATGGCCAGAATCCTACCCGGGCGGCCGGAAGACCATCGGGGATAGCCCTGATCCCATCCCTGAAGCGGACCCTCGCCCCCGGCTCGGGCAGGAGCCACGGATCTCGGGGTCCGCCGACGCCATCAGGTGCTCTCCGGGTGGAGGATGGGAGCCATGACCCCACCCGCGCCGGCCCGCCTTCGGTCCGTGCTCGCCTTCGTCGCCCTCGGCGGGGCCTTGGGCGCGCTGACCCGCCACGGCCTGGACACCCTGTGGCCGCCCGCCGCCTCGGGGGTGTCCTGGACGATCCTGGCCGTCAACGTCACCGGCAGCCTGCTCATCGGCCTGCTGATGGAACTGATCGCGCACCGGTGGCTCCACAGCCGCTACGTGCGCCCGTTCTGGGGCGTGGGCTTCCTTGGCGGATACACCACCTTCTCCGCCTATGCCGCGGACGTGGTCACCGCCCTGGAACGAGGCGCCCCGCAGGTGGCGCTGGCCTACCTGTCCCTGACCCTGATCGGTGCGCTCACCGCGGCCTGGGCCGCCTCCGCACTGGCCCACCGACTGCTCACCCACAGCGCCGGGAGGAACCCGTGAGCGCTCTGATGGTGGCCCTGGGCGCGGCCGTGGGCGCCCCCACGCGTTTCCTGGTGGACCTGACCCTCCAACGCCGCCTGGGTCGGGCCTTCCCGTGGGGCACCTTGATGGTGAACGTGGTCGGCAGCCTCCTCCTGGGTTCGCTCCTGGGCCTGCCCCTGCCTCCCGAGGCACTGGCACTCCTGGGCACCGGGTTCTGCGGGGCGTTGACCACCTACTCCACCTTCGCCCACGAGACCGTGCGGCTGGCGCGCACCGGCGCCCGGCGGCGCGCTTTGGTCTTCGTCGCGGCCCACCTGTTCCTGGGCTTGGGCGCGGCCTGGCTCGGCCTGGGCCTGACCACGCTCTTGAGGGGTTGAGGGGCCGCTATCGTGACCGGTATGTCGCTGCTCGACCGCATGGCCCGGTTCAACGCGCGCCATCCGTGGAGCCACAACGACTGGTACGGGCCCTGGGTGGTGCGTCGAGTGGTGGCCTCGGGCGCCACCCGCGTGCTGGACGTGGGGTGCGGCACCGGCAACCTGATCGAGCGATTGCACGGGCGGGTTCCCGAGGTCAGCGGCCTGGAACCCGACCCCGACACCGCCGCGCTCGCTCGTGAACGCTTCGCACGCACCCCGGGCGTGACCATCCTCCAGGCCGGATGGGAGCGGCGCGACCCCACCACCCGGTGGGATGCCATCACCCTGGTGGCGGTCCTGCACCACCTGCCCTTGGAGCAGACACTCCCCCAGCTCCGGAAGGCCCTGGCCCCGGGAGGCCGCCTGGTGGTGGTCGGCCACCACCGCGAACAGGGCGTCGCCGACCTGGTCACCGGGCTGGTCTCCGCGGTGCTCAACCCGCTGATCGGCCTGTGCAAGCACCCCAAGGCGGCCACCGCCGCGCTACCGCACATGCGCGCGCCCACCGCCGAACCGCCGCACACCCTGGCCCGGATCCGTGCCGTGGCCGCCCGTCACCTGCCCGGGGCCCGCGTCCACCGCGGCCTGTTCTGGCGGCACACCCTGGTCTACGACCGCCCCCACTGACCAGGGGTGGCGCCCAACACTTCAGCGCAGTAACTTGGAAGTGGCGCGATCCCGCGCCCAACCTCCGGCCCCGGCGCCCACGCCGTCGGCCTCGCGGAGGCAAAGGGGACCTGGGAGTTCTCGGGAGGCCGGTCGAAGACGACCCTTCCGGCGGGGCGATGGGAGCGTGGGTGCCGTCGCGGACCGCCAGGAGCCGTCATGACCAGCAACAAGTCCTTCAAGCAGCGGGTACGCGCCCGGATGGACAAGACCGGCGAGAGCTACACCGCCGCTCGGGCCCATCTGCTCCCCGCACCCGAAATCCCCGCGCCCACCGCCGATACCACCACCGGAACCGGTGCGGCCACCATCCGCCGGCGGGTCTCCGACGACAAGGTGGCTCAGGCGACCGGGCGCGGCTACGACGAGTGGTTCGCCCTGTTGGACTCCTGGCAGGCCACCACGCGCACCCACACCGATATCGCCGCCCACCTGGTCCAAGAGCACGGCGTGCAGGACTGGTACGCCCAGACCGTCACGGTCGCCTACGAGCAGGAACGTGGCCTGCGCGTACCCGGGCAGAAGAAGGACGGGTTCGCCACCAGCGCGAGCAAGACCGTCGATGTGCCCGTGGAGCGGCTGTTCGAGGCCTTCGCCGACCCCACCCTGCGCCAGGAGTGGCTGGGGGTGGTGGCTCACGAGCGGACCGCCAAGGCGGGCAAGCGCTTCACCGCCGACCTGCCCGAGGACACCCGTATCGCCGCCACCTTCCAGGCCAAGGGCCAGGGCAAGTCCCTGGTGGGCATCGAGCACACCCGCATCGGCGGCCCCGAGCGCGCCGCGGCGTGGAAGGGCGACTGGCGCCGCTGGCTGGGCGACCTCAAGAAGCTTCTGGAGGGCTGACCGAAGGGCACGGGCCCGCCCCCGCGAACCATGGTCTTCGGGGCGGGCCCGTCCGTTACCCGGCCGCTAACGTTGCAGGTAGGCGCGCAGGTGATGGGCGGTCAGGGTCTGGCCTTGGTCCACCAACCGCTCCGGAGAACCCTCGAACACGACCCGTCCACCGTCGTGCCCCGCACCCGGGCCCAGGTCGATGATGTGGTCGGCGTGCGCCATGACCGCCTGGTGGTGTTCGATCACCACCACCGTGTTCCCGTCCTGGACCAGCCGGTCCAGCAGCGCCAACAACCGGTCCACGTCCGCCAGGTGCAGCCCGGTGGTGGGCTCGTCCAGCACGTACACCGCCCCCTGCTTGGCCATGGAGATCGCCAGCTTCAACCGCTGACGCTCACCGCCCGACAGGGTGGTCAACGGCTGCCCCAGACCCAGGTAGCCCAGCCCGACGTCGTGCAGCCGGTCCAAGATGGTGCGGGCGTTACCGGAGGTGAAGAACTCACGTGCGGTCTCCACCGACATGGCCAGGACCTGGCTGATGTCCTTGCCGCGCAACGTGTACTGGAGCACCTCGTCCTTGAACCGGCGCCCCTGACACTTCTCGCAGGTGGAGGCCACCCCGGCCATCATCGCCAGGTCGGTGTAGATGACCCCGGCGCCCTTGCATTCGGGGCAGGCCCCCTCGGAGTTGGCGCTGAACAGGGAGGCCTTGACCTGGTTGGCGCGGGCGAAGGCGGTACGGATCGGGTCGAGCAGCCCGGTGTAGGTGGCCGGGTTGGAGCGGCGCGATCCTCGGATCGCCGACTGGTCGACCACCACCACGCCCTCGTGTGCGGGCAGCGCGCCGTGGATGAGCGAACTCTTTCCCGATCCGGCCACCCCGGTGACCACGGTGAGCACGCCCAGGGGCACGTCCACGGACACATCCCGCAGGTTGTGGGTGTTCGCGTCGCGGATGGGCAGGTGCCCGGTGGCGGTGCGCACCTCGTCCTTGAGACGAATCCGGTGGTCCAGGTGACGACCGGTGAGGGTGCCCGAGGCGCGCAGCCCGGCCACGTCACCGGTGTAGGTCACCGAGCCGCCGCGCGGACCGGCGCCCGGGCCCAGGTCCACCACGTGGTCGGCGATGGCGATGGTCTCCGGTTTGTGCTCGACCACCAGTACCGTGTTGCCCTTGTCGCGCAGCCCCAAGAGCAGGTTGTTCATCCGCTCGATGTCGTGCGGGTGCAGTCCCACGGTGGGCTCGTCGAAGACGTAGGTGATGTCGCTGAGGCTGGAGCCCAGGTGGCGGACCATCTTGACCCTTTGGGCCTCACCTCCGGACAGGGTGCCCGACTCCCGGTCCAGACTCAGGTAGCCGAGCCCCACCTCCACCAGGGACTCCAGGGTGTGGGCCAGGGTGTCCACCAACGGTTTGACGGCCGGGTCGTCGATGGTGCGCACGAACGCGGCCAGGTCGTCGATCTGCATCGAGGCGCACTCGGTGATGGTGCGCCCGGCCACCTTGACCTCGCGGGCGGTGGCGTTGAGCCTGGTGCCGGCGCACTCGGGGCAGGTGGAGGTGACCACGGCCCGTTCCACGAAGGCGCGCAGGGCCGGTTGCATCTTGTCGCGGTCCTTGGCCAGGTAGGTCCGCTTGATCTTGGGGACCAGGCCCTCGTAGGAGAAGGAGTTCTTGCCGACCTTGACCTTGGTCAGGGGTCCGTACAGGAAGGTGTTCCACTCCTGGCCGGTGTAGTCGTCCAGGCGTTTGTCGGCGTCCAGCAACCCCGAGTGCACGAACACCTGCCAGTACCAGCTGTCCACCGTGTAACCGGGGACGGTGATGGCGCCCTCGTTCAGGGAGAGTTCGCGGTCGTAGAGTTCCTCCAGCTCGATCTGGTCGGTACGCCCCAGCCCCTCACATTCGAGGCACATGCCCTCGGCGTTGTTGAAGCTGAACACGCTGGAGGGTTCCAGGCGCGGGGTGCCCGCCCGGCTGTAGACGATACGCAGCATGGCGTGGGCGTCGGTGGCCGTTCCCACGGTCGAGCGCGAGTTGGCTCCCATGCGTTCCTGGTCGACGATGATGGCCGCGCTGAGGTTGCGCAGGGAGTCCACGTCGGGTCGGCCGGTGCTGGGCATGAACGACTGCAAGAAGGCGGTGTAGGTCTCGTTGATGAGCCGCTGGGACTCGGCGGCGATGGTACCGAAGACCAGCGAGGACTTCCCCGAACCGGACAGCCCGGTGAAGACGCTCAGTCTCCTCTTGGGGATGTCCACCGAGACGTTGTCGAGGTTGTTCTCCCTGGCCCCACGCACCTGGATGGTGTCGTGGGCGTCGGCCGCTGTGTTCTGTTCGAAGGTCAAGCTGCTCCCCTGGTGCCCGCGTTCCAACGATTCCTTATGCGCTAAACTAACAGCCGAAGCACATTAGTTTATTCCCTAAGGAGACGCAAGTGGTGGTCTACGCCGGCCAGGGCGACCCGCGCCGTTCCATGGCACTGCTGTGGCGCGAACACGAGCAGGGCGAGCGCACCGCCCCCGGCCCCAAACCGGAACTGAACGTGGACCTGGTCGTGCGCACCGCCATCGACATCGCCGACACCCTAGGGCTGCAGGCGCTGTCCATGCGCGCGGTGGGCGAGCGACTGGGCCGCACCGCGATGTCGCTCTACACCTACGTGGCCAGCAAGAACGAGCTCATCGACCTGATGTACGACCAGGCCTTCGCCGAGTTGGCCGATGAGGTCGAGCAGGAGTCACAGGCGGCCACCCTCGACCAGGGCTGGCGCGAGAGCACCCGAACCTGGGTGGGCCTGCTGTGGGACTTCTACCTGCGCCACCCCTGGACCCTGGAGGTCTCCCAGGCCCGCCCCGTCCTGGGCCCCAACGAGTACCGACTCTTCGAATCGCTGGCCACCCTGTTGCACACGGCCGGAATGGCACCCAAGGCCATCAGCAGCACCTTCGGAAGCCTGCTCAACCTGGTTCGCGGCATGGTCCGCACCGCCGCCGAGGCCCGCCAGGCCCAAGCGGTGACCGGGGTACCCGAGGACGAGTGGTGGTACGCCCGCTCCGAACAGCTGGAGGAGTTGGCGCCCGACTTCGCCGAGCGCTTTCCGACCCTGACGTTGATGACCGCCCAGGGCGCCTTCGACAACGAGGACCCCACCGAGCCCTACCTGGAACGCGAGGCCTGGGAGACACTGCGGTTCGGACTGGAGACCTTGCTGGACGGCATCCAACGCCGCATCGACACCGCTTGAGCGACGTCGTCGGGGCCTCAAGAGCGGGTCAGATCCAGCCCAGCAGGAACAACACCAGCAAGGTCAAAGCGGCCGAGACCAGCAGGGACCCCACACAGCCCCAACGGCTGTTGTAGAAAAAGAACACGGGCACCTCCTCAAGGGTTCTCTGATCTTACTTCGGTTCGGTAGACAGATGTCCACTTTCGGATAGTTTGCTACTGAATGAGGAGATTCAAGATGCCTAGGACCCGACCGGCCTACCCGCAGGAG
>NZ_JBEYLC010000120.1:0-7616 GCF_040635885.1 Nocardiopsis sp. NPDC006832
CCCGTTGAAACAGCTCCCACAGTTTGTCCGGCACCAACCGCTCAACCATCGACACCGGGCCAGGCTATCGAGAATCCAAATGAGATGAGCTCTAAGGCGGTCCGGGCCCGGTACCGGGCCCGGTTGACCTCCACCGGACACGTGCGCCAGGACTGAACGGCCAGCCCCTGTGGGGAACGGGCCGGCCAGGGCGGTTGGCGTGACAGCGGGGCGGGGGCGGTGTTGGGCCCGTGTGGCCCCACGCCGCCCCCACAACCCTGAACCCCGCCCAGGGGGCGAACCCGGCGGTTCGGGCCCACGTGGGGCCGGTGGTGGCCCCGAACAGCAAAAACGACAAACCACCCGTAGCGGGTTGCGGTTCGGGGTGAGGGAAAATTCGGTGGGCTTGTTGGCCAATCCGCTTGCACTTCTCGGCGAGGTCGAGCGTGGATGCGTGGTGCCCCGCACCGCAAACGTGCAGTTCAGAGGTGGTGGGTAGGTGGGTCAGGTGAGGTCGGATGCTCGGGTTGGGACGCACCACCACCTACCGGCTTCTCCGTGAAGGCGCCTTCCCGGTGCCTGTGCAACGGGTGGGACGGACCTGGAGGATCCCCACTGCGGGAATCCTGGCCCACCTCGGCCTACCCACACCTTCCACCTCGGGTGGTTGTGGTGGGTGCGGTGCGCGCGGTGACCACTACAAGGAGGGGGAGTCGTAGGTGGCTTCTCACCAGGGACGAGTGTTCAAACGCTGCGGGTGCCGGGACGAGAACTCCGGGCGCGCGTTGGGTGTGCGGTGTCCGAAGCTGCGCCGCCAGGGCGGGGCGTTCAACCCCCGCCACGGCGACTGGGGTTACCAACTCGAACTACCCCGCACAGGCGAGGGAAAGCGCCGGCAGGCCCGCCGTACCGGGCTGGAAAGCCAGGAACAGGCCTGGGAAGTACTCGACCACCTCAAAGCGCTCGTGGACCTGGCCCAAGGGGAACCGGATGTGGAGGTGCAGATCGCGAACCTGATCCAGAACGCCCTCAAAACCCGAACCCGCTTCCCCTCGGTCGAGGAGGTCCGCAAGCGTCTGGGAACGGGGGCCGATGTGCGCAAGGAAGCCCCCACCGTGGGCGCTTATCTCAGGGGGTGGATTCAGGCCAAGCCCGACTTGGCCGAGGACACCCGGGCTTCCTACCAGGGCCACCTTCGTAAATACCTGATCCCGCACTTGGGCAAGGTGCGGTTGGACCGGCTCACGTTCACCCGGGTCGAGGCGATGTTCGACACGATCGAGGCGAACAACATCCGCATCCTGGAATGCCGGGAGTCCGATGACGCGAAGGTGCGGGCCTCGGTTCGTAACCAGCGGGTGATCAGTCTGTCCACCAAGCACCGGAGCCGCGCCACGCTTCGTAGCGCCCTGTCGGAGGCGGTGCGCAGCCCCGAGGAGCCGGTGAATATCAACGCAGCCTCACACGCGAGGTTGCCGTCGTGTCCGAGGAAACGCCTGCTGGTGTGGACACCTGACCGGGTACGTCAATGGGAGAAGGACGGCACCATCCCGGGGGAGGTGATGGTGTGGACACCCGAGCAGACCCGCACCTTCCTCACCCATGCCAGGAAGTACGTGTGGTTGCACCCGCTGTTCCATCTGATCGCCGTCAAGGGTCTTCGCCGGGGTGAAGCGGTGGGGCTGCCCTGGGCTAACACCCGGCTGACGGATGCAGAAGCGGATATCCGCACCCAGGTGGTGCAGTTGTCCTGGACCACGTTCACCTCGACCCCCAAGAGTGAGGCGGGACAGCGCACCATCACGTTGGACACCGACACCGTCAAGGTGCTGCGGGGCTGGAAGAAGTTCCAGAACCAGGCACACCTCAAGGCCGGACCAGACTGGGTGGATTCGGGGTTGGTGTTCACCCGACAAGACGGCACGGGGTGGCACCCCTCCCACGTGAGCGACTGGTTCGCCCGCATCGCACGCGCGGCCGGACTCCCACCGATCACGTTGCACGGGCTGCGGCACGGGGCCGCCTCGATGGCATTGGCCGCGGGGACGGACGTGAAGGTGGTCTCGGCCGAGCTGGGGCACTCCACCGCCCACTTCACCCAGGACACCTATCAGACGGTGTTCCCCGAGGTCGCCAAAGCGGCAGCTGAGGCGACCGCCGCTTTGCTGCGCGGGGAGCCGGCCAAGGTGAGCAACCTGGCCCCGGTGCGGTAGCCGGTTCAGGGGAGCACACCAGGAGCCCCACAAGGGCTACCGGCCCCAGGTGAGGATACGGGTTCACCCGCCCTGGCCTGGGGTTTCCTCGTGGGCAGAGGCGATCGACCATCGGATGAAAGGTCCGATCGATTATCGAGAACTTGCCCTGGTGTCTTCCTCTTTTGGTCATTCTGTCGTCGGCCCGTTTGGCCAGATGCTTATAGCAAATGAGGATGCAGGCGGTGCCGATTATGGCCAGGAAAGTGGAGGGGTGTTACGGGGGTGGTGCAACCTGTTGGCCAGGGCATGTTCCTGCGGGTACCGGCACCGACAGCACGGTCGCTGTCGGCCCAGTGCCCCGGTGCCCTGCGATCGTACAGACAGCACTCGATGGCTCCCCGAAAACAGGTAGCGCCGGCGAGTGCGGTGAACTTTGCGCTCTCCTCCCCGGTGCGGCTGCGCGGGCCCAACAGCGTCTGAACCTGGTCGAACTCCTCCCGCCTGATGAGTGGCTCACGGACGGGACAGCCTGACTACGTCCAATCCTCGTTGCTATTCCAGCGCAGTTCGGTCTGGTGGCCGAGCTGAATGTCGTTGACGTCCAGCAGTACTTCGTCCCTGCGCGCCGCTTGCTCAGCTGCCGCGACGCCGAAGCCCCGTACCCGGAAGGTTTCGCCCACACGGGCGAAAACGGCCGTCAACCACGGCCTACCAGTGGCGGGACTGGGGGACTCTGCGTCCCAGCTCTCGTGGCGGTCGGTCACGAAACCTTGACGTGCTTTGTCCGAAGCATGGGCGTGAGACTGTTTCGTCCCGGTGCTGGGAGAGCAGGGGGACGGAGCGAGGGCAGGTAGCCCCACGGAGTCCGTCCCGCACCCAATCTTGGAGAAAATCATGAAGGCCCTAGTGTACAACGGATCCCGCGATGTCTCCGTCCAAGAGGTCCCCGATGCCCGGATCGAGCGTCCCACCGACGTGCTCGTGCGCATCACCGCCACCAACATCTGCGGTTCCGACCTGCACATGTACGAAGGACGCACCGACCTGGAGCCCGGCAAGGTCCTCGGGCACGAGAACCTCGGCGTGGTCGCCGAGGTCGGCGACGGCGTGGAGCGCGTCAAGGTCGGCGACCACGTGTGCCTGCCCTTCAACATCGGCTGCGGGTTCTGCCGCAACTGCGAGACCGGCATGCCCTCCTACTGCCTGACGGCCAACCCCGACCCGGAGATGGCCGGG
Source organism: Nocardiopsis sp. NPDC006832 (assembly GCF_040635885.1). NCBI lineage: Bacteria > Bacillati > Actinomycetota > Actinomycetes > Streptosporangiales > Nocardiopsidaceae > Nocardiopsis > Nocardiopsis sp. NPDC006832. The sequence goes on from NZ_JBEYLC010000120.1 coordinate 3,411, forward strand.
GCCGCCTACGGCTTCGCCGGGATGGGCCCCTACTCCGGCGGGCAGGCCGAGTACCTGCGCGTGCCGTTCGGGGACTTCAACTGCCTGCGGCTGCCCGAGGACGCGGCAGAGAAGGAGGACGACTACGTCATGGTCGCCGACATCTTCCCCACCGGCTGGCACGCCACCCGCCTGGCCGGGCTCAAGCCGGGGGAGTCCTGCGTCGTCTACGGCGCGGGTCCGGTCGGCCTGATGGCGGCCTACTCCGCGCTGCTCCAAGGGGCGTCCCAGGTGATGGTGGTCGACCGCCACCCCGACCGGCTGCGCCTCGTGGAGAGGATGGGGGCGATCGCCGTGGACGACTCCAAGGGCGACCCGGTCGAGCAGATCCTCAACCTCACCGACGGCCGCCGCGCGGACTGCGGCTGCGAGTGCGTCGGCTACCAGGCCCACGACCATCTCGGTGTCGAGCACCCCGAGATGACCATGAACAACCTGGTCAAGTCGGTGAAGTTCACCGGCGGCATCGGCGTCGTAGGCATCTTCCTGCCCTCCGACCCCGGAACGTCGGACGAGATGGCCCGCAACGGCCGGCTCACCTTCGACATGGGGACGTTCTGGTTCCAGGGCCAGAAGATCGGTACCGGCCAGGCGCCGGTGAAGGCCTACAACCGGCAACTGCGGGACATGATCCACCAGGACCGCGCGAAGCCGTCCTTCATCGTCTCCCACGACTTGCCGTTGCAGAGGGCGCCGGAGGCCTACGAGCACTTCGACAACCGCGAGGACGGCTGGACCAAGGTGGTACTCAAGCCCGCCATGGCGTGAGCGGCGCCGCTGGTCGGCCAGTCGGCCACGCAACCTACACCACGCGGGCCCGGAGGAGCTCAGGTTCTAACGGTGGTCGCAACACCCTGACTTTCAGGACATTGCGACCACGGTGTCGTTTTCGAGGGAAGAACGGGATCGTCTGCGAGCACGGTTCCTGGAACTGATGGACCAGATCGGCAACGCCACCGAGGTAGCCCGGCTGCTCGAGATCAACCGGAACACCGCCTTGGGGCGGGCTCGTCAGGCCGGGCCGAGCGCACAACGCCGACAACGGCCGTACCCAGCGCGCCAGGAGTACGAACGCCTGCGCACACGTGCCCCGACAGACCGCGCGAGAAGTCGGGGTGAACGAGCGCACCGCACGGGACTGGGACCACAGGGTACGCAAGTCCGGTAACAGCTGGCTCTACACCGACGGGCGTAGCGTGGACTCCCCACCGGGTAGACGACCACCAAGTCCCTGACCAGCCCTCCGCCAACCCTAGCCGCGCTCGAAGCGCAGGTGTACCCGCGTTTTCTGACTCTGACCGACCGGGAACGGATCGCGGATCTGCACCACCAAGGCCAGAGCCTGCGAGCGATCGGGCGCCAACCGGGGCGCCCTGCCTCGACCATCAAACAGACGCTCGGCGCTGCCAATACCGCGGAAAAGCAGTCCAGAAATCATGACAAACCGGAAACCCAATCGGAGTGCCGGGCGAGACACTGTGGGCACACCCGAAGGGCCATCTGGCGAACCGGGCGTTCCGGAGCTCGGAGGAGCTGGAGCGGGTGCTGCGGTCCCATCTGTGCTCGGTCCAGTGACAGCCCGGTTTGTTGCGCGGTTTCATCCGATCGGTCCGGTTGGTTCCGTGCCCTATTCCGTCAAGCGCCTCATCAAAGATCAGTAAAATCGAAGTATAACCCCTTGAGGAGGCGGGTACATTTTTCACTCTTTCCATATAAGATTTCAGTAGGGAATCCGCTGCCGTTTCTGAGACAATGAGGTCTGAGCTTGCAAGGTTCAGGGTCTGGTGTTTTCTTTCAGGGCTTGTGTATCAGCCTTCCTGCCTGAGTCTCACTCAATAAGAGGGGCGGAGTTTTGCCGGACACAGAACGTCAGAAGGACCAGAACGAGAACCGCCTTACGGTCGGCGTGATCGCTGATCCCGTCGCCATGCCAGCTTTGATCGGGGAACAGCTCGCTCAGGACCTTCCACAGTTGTTGACTCAACAAGTCGACTCAGAACAAACCTGGGCCGCCCAGGCACACTGGGAACGCCTCCCGCCCAGCGATAGCCGCCACACGGCGATGATGGAGCTCGCCGAGACCAAGTTGGCCGAGCGCGGCTGGGACATGGTCGTATGCGTGACCGACCTGCCCTTGCGCAGCGGCAAGCGAGCGATCATGGGTGACATGAACAGCCAGCGGCGCGTAGTCGTGGTCTCGTTGCCGGCCTTCGGGGTCATGGCGCTGCGGCGCAGGGTCGGTGCGGTAGTGGCTCAGCTCGTCGCTGATATGCACAGACCCGGGACTCCCCAAGAGGGGACCGCGCAACACGCACGAAGCCGCATCCCCCTACTAGCGGCGCGTTTTCGGCGTCACACCCCCGAACAGCCCGAAGTCGATGCCAGGATCTCCTCCCGGTGGGGGAATCTGCGTTTGTTGTTGGGGATGGTACGAGCCAACCGGCCCTGGCGCCTGACCTGGAGCTTAACCAGCCCGCTGGTCGGTGCCTTTGCCTTCAGTGCATTCTATTTGCTCAACACGACAGTTTGGGAGATCGCGACCACTTCGTCAGCCTGGCGCCTGGCTCTCGCGGTAGTGGGAGCGCTGTCGGTGATGACTGGATGGCTCATCGTTTACCACAACTTGTGGGAACCGGTGAGGGCGCGCCCCCGCGACGAGCGCCAACAGGCGGTGCTGTTCAACGCGACGACGGTATTGACCTTGGGCCTCGGAGTAGCTTTTTTGTATGTGGGCCTGTATCTGGTCAACCTGACGGCGGCGCTGGTATTGCTCTCGCCAGGGGTTCTGGATTCGTACATCGCTGGGCAAACGAGCGCGGGCACCTATGTGCTGATCCCTGTGCTGGTGACGGCGGCGGCCACGGTGGCGGGTGCGATCGGGTCCGGTTTCGAGAGCGAGGAGTCGGTGCGCAACGCCGCCTTCAGCCGGCGCGAACGGGAGCGGCGCGAGGCTTTCCGAGAAAGGCATGAACAGCGCCAGGGATCTCTACAAGAACGCGGAGAGGCTTCCTGAGCTTGAGAGCACGTTCCTCACGTCGACGGGGGTCGTGCGTGGCCGGGTAGACAGGATCGGACGGGTGTGTGGTTGATGAGCTGGTCGGTCCCAACACCACGGCATGAACACGACACGAAGTGAATCTCCCCGGTTGTGTTGGACACTCCGATGGGCGTCTGAGAGGGCTCGTCCGGCCCCCGGTTGCCCCCCCGCGCAGGGTAGGGGTTCAGAGGCGGCCGCGGGGTGTTGAAGGGCGTGCGGGGGCACATCGACGGCGGACCCGCACGGTCACGGGATGGCAAAGTGCTCTGTGAGGTCGACGCCCACCTGTACTCGTCTTGTACTGGGGAGCACACCAGGAGCACACATCGCCCGAAAACGCCGCGAGGACCTCTTCCGAGGTCCTCGCTTACCCCGTTTGAACTGGGGTTTTGTGGCGCACCCAGCCCGACACAATGCGAACCTCCAGTCTGTGATCGAGGGACCACAGATTGAACTTCTCCCTGCTCACGCCAAGGTCCGCAGGGACGGGTACCACGGTTCGCGGGCTGAGCGTCAGGGCGCGGGGGAGTGAGTGCAATGACTTCTCCCCGTTGGTCCCGCTGGGTCACCATCGCCGCTGTGCTGCTGCTAGCGCTCATCGCTGCGGTGGTGAGCTACAGCCACATGTACGAATTGGCGCTTCGCCATGGCGAGCCGGGGTGGCGCGCGGCTCTGTTTCCACTGTCAGTCGACGGCATGATCGTCGCCTCCTCGATGACGCTGTTGAGCGACGCTCGCAACGGCCGCAAGGGCGGGCTCCTGCCCTGGACTCTGTTGATCATTGGCTCGGGAGCTTCACTGGCAGCGAATGTCGCGGTTGCCGATGCGACGATGTGGTCGCGCATCATCCATGCGTGGCCCTCGTTCGCGTTGATCGGTGAGTATGAGTTGCTCATGCGCGAGTTCCGCACGGCGGCTGAGAGCGTACGCAATGCGAAAGCGGAGCGTACGCGCAGCGAAGACGACTTTCCTTTGCTTCCCGGGGAAAAGTCGCAGACGGAGGAAGCGGGACTGTACGTCGTTCGCGAGCAGGGCACGGGCGTGCTTGACGGTGCCGAAGAGACCCGTCCAACGCCGCCTGAAACCCAAGTCCGCGCATGGCGATGGGTTCTGGATCATCAGAGGGAGCA
>NZ_JBEYLC010000121.1:0-6869 GCF_040635885.1 Nocardiopsis sp. NPDC006832
CAGGCCCGGGCGCCCCATCGTTCGAGGATCCGAGGGACCAGCACCGAGACCACGATCAGGGCCGCGGCCAAGGGCAGCATCAGCAGACCGGTCTGGAACGGGCCGATTCCCAGCCTGTTCTGTAGGTAGAAGGTGAACAGCAGGAACGAGGTGGACAGGGCCGCGCTCAACAGGACGGTGGCGGCGTTGGCCAGGACGCGCGGTCGGTTGCGGAAGAGCCGCAGCGGCACGAGCGGGTTCGGAGACCGGCGCTCGACCCTGATGAACAGGGCCGTGGCCACCACCGCGCCGGCCAGCGCCACCGGTGGCAGCCACGGCAGCGCGCCATCGGCCTCCCCCGCCTCGACGACGCCGAGGACGAACAGCAGCGGGGCCGCGACCAACAGCAGCGAACCCGGCAGGTCCAAGGGCGTCGACTCGGTGGAGCGTTCGCTCGGCACGAGCAGGATCGCCGCGACGAGGACCACCAGGATGAACGGGACGGACAGCAGGAAGATCCACCGCCAGCCGAGCAGTTCGGTGATGACGCCGGAGAGCACGAAACCGAGGACGAGGCCGCAACTGGCGACCGCCGCCCATACGCTCAGCGCCCGGGATCGGCGCGGCCCCTCGGGGAACATGAGCACGATCACCGACATCGCCGCCGGCAGCGCGAGCGCCTCGCCCACGCCCTGCAACAGTCGCGCGATCACCAGCACGGCGAACGACGGGGCGAGTCCGGCCAGCAGGGAGGCCGCGCCGAAGACGGTCGTGCCCAGCACCAGGACGCGGCGCCTGCCGAGTACGTCGCCCAGGCGACCGCCGAGCATCAGCAGCCCGCCGCCGGTGATCGTGTACCCGACCACGACCCAGGTCAGGGCGTGGCCGCCGACGCCGAAGTCCGCGCCGATCGAGGGAAGGGCGACGTTGACCACGGTCACGTCGACCGCGATGAAGAACTGCAGCATGGCCATGCAGCACAGCACCAGCCACGCGCGTGCCGGGGAGGAATCACCCCGGCAGGAAAGGATGTCTGAAGACACCGAGTGCTCCGTTGCTCGAAAGAGGTTCCGGGCAGCACGAAAGCGCCGCTCCGGTTCGACGGCAGAGCGGAGGAACGTTCTATGGAGAAGTGGAGGAACGCCCCGCCGCTAGCGGAGCGTCCTCGTCACCGCGGCGCAGGCGGCCGCACACGAAGCACTGGACATGGTGCCGATGATAGGGGCATCCGGCGGACGGACGGTACCTGTTTTTCCGCGGGGTCGTTTCTCCTGGTCTATGCTGGCCCATGTGGTTACCGGCCAGTAACATTTGGACCACCGACCGTCCGACCCACGAAGGAAGGCAGCGCACCATGCCCACGCTCGAACGCCACGACGAGGTCTTCGTTCTCGATATCGGTGACGGGGAGAACCGCTTCCACCCGGACTGGCTCGCCTCGGTCAACGCCGCCTTGGACGAGGCCGAGGAGGCCGAGGGCCCGCGCGCCCTGGTCACCACCGCCACCGGCAAGTTCTACTCCAACGGCCTGGACCTTGAGTGGCTCATGGCCAACGGCGACCGCTACAAGGAGTACGTCACGAGCGTCCACCGGCTGTTCGGGCGCCTGCTGGCCCTGCCGATGCCCACCGTGGCGGCCCTACAGGGGCACACCTTCGCCGCCGGCGCGATGTTCTCCCTGGCACACGACCTGCGCGTGATGCGCGCCGACCGGGGCTTTTGGTGCCTGCCCGAGGCCGACATCAACATCCCCTTCACCCCGGCGATGTCGGCGCTGATCCAGGCCCGCCTGGCTCCGCAGACCGCGCACGAGGCCATGGTGACCGCCCGTCGTTACGGTGGCGAGGACGCCGCGAAGGCCGCCATCGTGGACCGAGCCGTGGCCGAGGAGGAGGTGCGCCCCACCGCCATCGAGCTGGCCCGCTCCCTGGCCGGCAAGGACGCCGCCACCCTGGGCACCATCAAGGCCCGCCTGTACGCGCCCGCGCTGGAGCTGCTGCGCCAGGAGGAGCCGGTCATCTGACCGCGCGAGGGTCGTCTCGGCGGCCCACCGGGCCCTTTCCACCGACGCGAAGGTCGGCGGGAGGGGCCTTTTCCGTGTGCGGGGCGTGCGCACGGGGGGTCCGGCGGGACCCACCACGAATCCGCCAACTGTGCCTTGTGCCACAATCTGACCAGGCGGTAGGTTTTGTGCCGCCGCCACGAGATCGTGTGCGAGGAGAGCCCCGTGACCGACACAGAGCACCCGCGACAGCGTCCGACCAAGGGCGAACGCACCCGTGGGCACGTCATCGACGCCGCCGCCGAACTCTTCTCCCGCTCCGGCTACCGGGCCGTCTCCCTCCGCGACATCGCCGCCCACTCAGGCCTCTCCCACGCCGGGGTCCTGCACCACTTCCCCAACAAGGAAGCCCTGCTCATACACGTTTTGAGCAGGCGCGACGAGATCGACGCCCCGCTCGTCCTGGACCCGGACCTGAGCCACCGCGCACTCATCGACAACCTCGTCAAGCTCGTCGAACGCAACACCGAATCCCCCGGCCTGGTCTCCCTCTTCGTCAACCTGTCCGCGGAGGCCACGGACCCCGCCCACCCCGCGCACGACTACTTCTTCGGTCGCTACCGCGTACTGCGCGAACACCTCACGTCGGCGTTCGCCACCCTCCTCGACGGCCGCCCGGAGTCCGCCCCCGAGGTCGCCGCCACGCAGTTCATCGCCCTCCAGGACGGACTCCAAGTGCAGTGGCTCCTCGACCCCGGCGCCGTCGACATGCGCGCCGCGATCGTCTCCTTCCTGCACACCTTGGGAATCCCCGCGTCGGCCCCCGCCCCCACCACTGACGAAAGGCCCTCATGAGCACCGAAATGTCCCGCCTCGAACCCGACCTGGCCGCGAAGGCCGCCGCCACCTCCGGGTCCGGGGTCTGGCACAGCACCCCGATCCCGGGTGTACTGCGCCGTCTGCACCTGGCCGACGGCCCGCACGGCATCCGACAGCAGTTGGAGGAGGGCGATCACCTCGGCATCGGTAGCAGTGTGCCCGCCACCTGCTTCCCGCCGGCGGTCGGGCTCGGCACCACCTGGAACGTCGACCTGGTTCAGCGGGTCGGCGCGGCCCTGGGCACCGAGGCGAGCGCCATGGGCGTGGACGTGGTGCTGGGCCCGGGCATGAACATCAAGCGTTCCCCGCTGTGCGGCCGCAACTTCGAGTACGTGTCCGAGGACCCGCACGTCACCGCGCGGATCGCCGCCGCGCTGGTCGAGGGCGTTCAATCCGAGGGTGTGGGGGCGTGCGTGAAGCACTTCGCCGCCAACAACCAGGAGACCGACCGGATGCGGTCCAGCTCCGACGTGGACGAACGCACGCTACGCGAGATCTACCTACCGGCGTTCGAGGAGGTCATCCGCACCACCGACCCGGCGATGGTGATGTGCTCCTACAACCGGCTCAACGGGGTGTACACCAGCCAGGACCCGTGGCTGCTCACCACGTTGCTGCGCGAGGAGTGGGGGTTCGAGGGAGCGGTGGTCTCCGACTGGGGCGCCGTGGTCGACCGGGTCGAGGCCGTGCGCGCCGGACTGGACCTGGAGATGCCGCCCAGCGGCACCGACGACCGGATCGTCGACGCGGTGAAGCGGGGCGAGCTGGACGATTCGGTGCTGGACACCGTGGTGGAGCGGTTGGTTCGCGTGCAGGACCGGGTGACCACCGACACCTCGCGTTCGCCCGAGCACGAGGCCCACCAGGCGTTGGCCCGCGAGGCCGCGACCGAGGCGCTGGTGCTGTTGAAGAACGAGGGCGAGGCGCTGCCACTGGTTCCGGGCCGTTCGATCGCGGTCGTGGGCGAGTTCGCTCGCACACCCCGCTACCAGGGCGGGGGCTCCTCCCACATGGTGCCGACCCGGGTGACCGGCGCGCTGGACGCGTTCGATGAGGTGGCCGAGGAGTTTCCGGTGCGGTTCGCCCCCGGGTTCACCCTGGACGGGACCGCGGCGCCGAACCTGGCCGAGGAGGCGGTGGCGCTGGCGGAGGAGTGCGACACCACCGTGCTGTTCCTCGGGCTGCCGGAGGCTCTGGAATCAGAGGGCTTCGACCGCACCGACATCGACCTGCCCGCCGAACAGGTCGAACTGCTGGCCCGGATTCGACGGGTGAGCGAGCGGGTCGTGGTGGTGCTGTCCAACGGTGGGGTGGTGTCGGTGGCCGACTGGCAGGGTGACGCCGACGCCGTGTTGGAGGGATGGCTGCTGGGACAGGAAGGTGGCGCGGCCACGGTGGACGTGCTGACCGGCGCGGTCTCCCCGTCCGGGCGGCTCACCGAGACCATTCCTCTGAAGCTCAGTGATCACGCCTCCTACCTGAACTTCCCCGGCGAGCGTGGACACGTGCGCTATGGCGAGGGAGTTTTCGTGGGGTACCGGCACTTCGACACCCTGGATCGGCCGGTGGCGTACCCGTTCGGTTTCGGGCTCACCTACACCACGTTCGACTACTCCGACCTGGAGGTTATCGAGGACGGGACGGACGCGTGGACGGTGGCGCTCACCGTTGCCAACAGTGGCACGCGGGCCGGACAGGAGGTCGTCCAGCTGTACACGGGGTTGACGCAGGAGTATCCGACCCGGCCGGTGCGCGAACTGCGCGGGTTCGCGAAGGTGGCCTTGGAGCCCGGGGAGAGCGCGCGGGTGGAGTTGGCCGTCCGTGGGCGCGACCTGTCCACCTGGGATGCCGAACACCACCGATGGTCGCTGGTGGCCGGTACCTACACGGTTTCGGTGGGGGCCTCCTCCCGGGATATTCGGCTGAGCGGAGAGGTCGTCAGCTCCGGGGACCGCTTCGTACCTCCGCTGACCAGGAGTTCCACGATCGAGGACTGGCGCGCGAACGCGATCGGCGGGCCGGTGCTGGCCGAGATCCGGGCCGGGATGGAGGAACTGGACTCGGTTCCGGAGGAGCTGTTGCGAATGGCCGACTCGATGCCGATCGTGGCGCTGTCCACGTTCGGGATGGGTGTGACGGAGGAGATGGTGGACCTGTTGGTCGCGGACGTGGAAGCGCGCAGGCAGGCGGCGATCGGGCGAGGAGAGGTCACCGGCTGAGCGTAGGGAGTGGGCGATGGTCCTGGCCTGTGGGGGGTGCGGGTGGGAGGTGAGGGAGTGGGGGGTTGAGGGAGTGGGGGGTTGAGGGAGTGGGGGTTGTGCGGGTGCGGGGTGTGTTGGTGGGGCGGAGGTAAAGGTGGGGGGAGAAAAGCGAAAGAAGATCGCGGCAAGCAGAAGTTCAGGACGAGGTTGTAAGTGAAAGGTCAGTGCGTGGGGCGCCTCAGGTAGAGAACCTTGAGGTTGTTGGGCGGGGTGGGGGTGGGTTCTCCCTCCTTCCCCGCCGCGTGATTGTTGCCCCCCGCACCGCACGCGTCAAGGCGATGTTGAGTTGCTCATCAGCGTGGTGGGTGGCCTTGACCCGTACGGTGCGGGCGGCGGTTTGGCGGCTATCGGGGAAGGGGGGAGAGTGGTTGGGGTCCCAACGGCCCCGTGGGCCTTCGGCCCGGTCCGGCCGTAGCCGGCCGGATCCCTTTCCCACCGCCTCGCTGCATCGTTGAGCGCGTCGCCACTACGTGACGGGTCCGGTCACGAAGTACCCGCTACAGGTGAGGCACGGGGCGGGGCGCGTCCCCGCGGTAGCCGGCTCTGGTCTTCTCAGCGATGATCTTGCTCCTAGCGCCCATTTGGGCGCCCAACATGGCGCTAGGAGCAAGATCGTTTCTCTTCAGAGCCCCTCCACCGAAAACCGTGAGGAGGCACTTCCGCGAGAGGTGGTGCCGACCATAGGGGAAAAGGGGTTGTGGATAACCCACAATAACAGCCATTCCATGATAGACACATCGGCCTCAGAATTCGGTTAATAAACCGGTGAGTAGGCCTGTCATTCTTGGGGGTGTTCGCATATAATCAGAGTATGAGCTTTCCTCCCCACGCACCGCGCCCGACCGGGAACACCCCGGTCGATAAGGCGATGGCGGGTGCGCGGGAGATGGCGGTGGAATTCTCCGGCCGGGATATCCCCTTCGGGTGTGAAGCCGATGTGCTCGCCCAGTTTCGCCGGCTCAATGGGGAAGTCGACCGGATCCGCTATGGGATGCTGCCCGCCCTGGCTCGCATGGAGGCCACCGGTGTCCTGTTGGAAGAGGGCGGCCAGCGCAGCATCCAAGCGTGGATCACCCACCAGTGGGGCACCACCCCGGCCGAGGCCAAGAGCCTCGCCACCCTCGCCCGAGCGTTGTACCAGCAACAGCTGCCCCTGGTGGAAGAAGCCTTCCAAACCAGCGCCCTGTCCTTGGGTGAAGCCTGCGCCATCGCGACCTCCACCGAAAAGGCTGTGGGTGAGTGGGCCAAGGTCCTCGAAACGGCGGATGAGGAATTCCGTGCCCAGCGTCCTTCGGTGGAAGGGTTTCGGGCCCGGTTGGAATTCGGGCTGATCGGCTTCAAGACCGAGTGCCCGCAGGCCTCGGTGCGCCAGTTGCGGGACGCGGCGAAATGGTTCGTCGCCCGCCTGGACCCGGATAAGGCCGACCGGGACTATGACGAAACGTTCGAGAACCGGGGTGCGCAGTTCTCGCCCACGTTCGAGTCCGGGTTTTTGCTGCGGATGTGGGGGCCGGGGGCCGATAACGAGCTGATCCAGGCCGCCCTGCAGGCTTACACGCAGCCGTATGGGCCGGAGAACGCGGCGATGCCGAAGCATCAGCGGGTCTATGACGCGATGATGCGGATCTTCGAGACCGCTCTGGGCCACCGGGATTGCTCCAGCCTGAGCCGCCAACCGTTGGCCACGTTGAACATCACCGTCCCCCTGAAGCGCTTCCTGGGCGATGGGACGGCTGAGCCCGCCACCA
>NZ_JBEYLC010000122.1:0-5841 GCF_040635885.1 Nocardiopsis sp. NPDC006832
CGGAGTACGCGACCCGGTTCCCGATCAACGTCATCGTGGACATGCTCGGCCTGGACCAGGACGACCACGACCGCTTCCACGACTGGTACACCGCGATCATCGCCTTCCTCGGCAACCTGAGCCAGGACCCGGAGGTGACCGCGGCGGGGCTGCGCACACACGACGAACTCGCCGACCACCTCATCCCGATCATCCAACGCAGACGCGAGGAACCCGGCGACGACCTGCTGTCGCGGCTGTGCCAGGCCGAGGTGGACGGCACCCGGATGACCGACGAGGAGATCAAGGCGTTCTGCAGCCTGCTGCTGGCCGCGGGCGGCGAGACCACCGACAAGGCACTGGCGAGCCTCTTCGCGAACCTGCTGGACCACCCCGAACAGCTCGCCGCGGTGCGCGATGACCGGTCGTTGATCCCGAGGGCCTTCGCCGAGTCCCTGCGCTACACCCCGCCGGTGCAGATGATCATGCGCCAACCCGCCGAGGACGTGGAGATCGGCGGCGCCACCGTGCCCGCCGGGTCCACGATCACCTGCCTGATCGGTGCGGCCAACCGCGACCCGGACCGGTTCGCCGACCCCGACACCTTCGACGTGTTCCGCGCCGAGCTCGCCGACACCACGTCCTTCTCGGCGGCGGCCGAACACCTGTCCTTCGCCCTGGGCCGACACTTCTGCGTCGGGGCGCTGTTGGCCGAGGCAGAGGTGCGGGTCGGGGTGAACGACCTGCTGGACGCGATGCCCGACGTTCGCCTGGCCCCGGGCGCCGAACCGGCGGAAGAAGGGCTGTTCACCCGCGGCCTGCGAGACCTGCCACTGGAGTTCACCCCCTCCGGGGTGCCCTCGCCACGTCGGGGCGGCTGAACGCGTACCCGGGGCGGGGGACGCTCCCCGCCCCGGGTCGGCCGGGTCAGCGGCCGGAACCGATGATGGGACTGAATCGGGCCGGTAGGTCGTACAGGCCGCGCATCCACACCGAGGGCCGCCACCGCAGCTGTTCGGGCGGCACCGCCATGCGCACGTCCGGCAGCCGGTCCAGGAGGGCCTCCACCGCGGTGCGGGCGATGACCTCCGCGACCCTGGGCGCGGGGAACGGACAACCATGTTCGCCGTGCCCGAACGACATCTGGGCCCGGTTGGAGACGTGGATGCTCAGGTCCCCGGTGTTGAGCCGGGGGTCGGCGTTGGCTGCGGCCATCCCCATCACCAACAGATCACCCCGCTGGATCCGACGTCCACCCAGGTCACAGGCCTGTACCGCCCAACGGCCGATGAAGTTCTGCGTCGGGGTGTTCTTCCACAGCACCTCGTTGAGCGCCTCGTCGGCACTGCTGCGCCCGCCCTGCAGGGTCAGGGAGAAGTCGTCGTCCAGGAGCATCAGCCGCAGCGTGTTGCCGATCCAGTTGCCGGTGGGCGCCTGCGCGGCCGACATGATCACGAGCAGGTCCATGAGGACCTCGTCGTCGGTGAGCCCCGCCGGATGGGTCAGCAACCGGGACGGGACGTCCTTGCGCGGGTGCGCGCGCCGTTGGGCGACGACCCGCCGCATCCGCTCCTGGAGCCGCTGGTGTGCTCCGGCCGCCTCCGCGGTGACGTCCAGGGAGAGCAGGTTGTCCCGCACCATCTCGGGGACCTCCTGCGCGGGGATGCCGTACAGGCGGGCGATCACCCCGGCCGGAATCTGGTGGGCGTACTGGCTGACCAGGTCGGCCTCGCCGTCCCCGGCGAAGCGGTCGATGAGCCCGTCGGCGACCTGGTTGCACACGGCGTGCAGGTCGGCCCGGTCCACGGCGTCCAACGCGTCGCCGATGGCCCCCGCCCGCCGCCGGTGATCGGCGCCCTCGGCGAACATCACCGACGGGGTCCACATCACGTAGGGCAGCAACGGCCAATCGCCGCCGACGCGGTCCCACTGGTTCCAACGACGACAGTCTCGGGCGAACCACTCGGGGTGGCCGGTCACATGGTGCAGTTCCCGGTAACCCAGGACGAACCACGCGGGCACGTCCCCGTCCAGCAGGATGGGCGCGACGGGGCCGAAGCGACGCCGCATCTCCTCGTAGAGCGAGAGCGGGTCACGGGCGATGTCGGGCCCGTAGAAGCGCATGGCGTGGGCGTGGTCGGGCGAATGGGGCACGGAACCCGTCGTCGTGGTGACGTTGGTCCGAAACCCCGCGCTGTCGTTCACGGCGTCTCCTTCAGGGCGGACCGGGCCCGCTCCATCGAGGCCAGGTGGTGGACGAGGGTGATCAGGACGTCGCGGCCGGACTCACGGCGGCGGGCGTCGCACTCCAGCAAGGGCACGTCGTCGGACAGGTCCAGGGCGCCGCGCACCCGTTCCAGGTCGGGGCCGGGGCCGAAACGGTTGACCGCGACGATGAACGGCGTGCCGTGGTGTTCGAGCCGGTCGATCGCGTACCAGGAGTCCTCCACCCGCGTGGTGTCGACGAGGACGACCGCGCCGAGGCTGCCGATGAACAACTGTTCCCACAGGAACCAGAAGCGCTTCTGGCCGGGCGCGCCGAACAGGTAGAGGACCCGGGTGGCGTCGACGGTGATGCGGCCGAAGTCGAAGGCGGCGGTCGTGGTGCGTTTGTCGCGGACCCCGCGCAGGTCGTCGACCTCGGCGCCGGCCTGTGTCATGACCTCCTCGGTGCTCAGCGGACGCATCTCGCGGACCGCTCCGACCATGGTCGTTTTGCCCACGCCGAAGCCCCCGACGATCACGATCTTGAGGGCGTTGCCGATCGTGGCGGCCAGGGGGGTTCGGCCCGGTGCGGGCGTGATCCGCTCAGAGGCGTTGGAGGGCAAGGAGCACCTGCTTCAGCGTGTCGGGGTCGTGCCGGGGCCCTTCCTGAGAGGTGGAGGGTACGTGGTGCCGAACGGTCACGGCCCCCGTGTCGAGCAGGTCGACCAGGAGGACCCGGACGACGCTGACGGGGAGCCCGAGCTCGGCGGACAGCTCCACCACCGCGATCGGACGCGGGCACAACCGCAGGATGTCGGCGTGTTCGGACTGCATGTCGGCGGCGGGTTCGGACTCGGCGACGATGAGCGCGACGGAGTCGAGGGAGGATTCGTCGGTGCCGCCACGGCCACCCGTGACCGTGTACAGCCGGTCCGGCGCCTCCTTGCCGGCGGGTTCGGGACTCATCGCTTCAGGTCCCTCTCGTAGGGCCTCCGTCGGGGAGGCACTGCGACGTGGTGGCCGATCTGGTCGACGAGTTCGTTCATCCGGCGGGCGACCACGCCGACGTCGGCCTCGGTTCCGGTGACCACGGCCAGGTGGGCGCCCTCACCGGCCCCGACGATCAGCAGGAGTCCACCGCCGTATTCGAGCATGGCCTGTCCGGCGCCGGTGGCGTCGCCGAACTCGGCGGAGGCGCTCAGGGACAGGCTCTGGATGCCCGCGGATATCGCGGCGAGTTGGTCGGCCCGGTCCACGTCGAGTTCTCGGGTGTGGCACATCTTGAGTCCGTCCCGGGAGAGCACCAGGACGTGGTGGACACCGGTGGTCCCGCTGCGCAGGTTCTCCAGCATCCAGTCGAGACTGGAGTCGGTCGTGGTCATCGGGTTGTCGGGGCGGCCCCGGAACGACGTGCGTCCCGGTGCCCCTCCCTCCGTTCCTGTTCGGTCGCTTGTCTGCCGGTGGTGTGCGGTGGGAGCCGTGGTCAGGCGCCGCCATCGGGGTGGTGTTCGTCGTCGGTTCCGGCGTCCCGGAAGGCGGAGAAGCGGGTGGGCAGGCCCCCGCGTGAGAGGTTCCCGCCCCGGTTCCGGTCGGGGTAGAGCTGTTCGGGGTTCTCCCTGACCGCTTCGGCCAGGGTGAGTCCACGGTGCCGTTGGGGCAGTTCGAAGTGCTGCTCTTCGGTCTTCTCGGTCTTCTCGGTGTTCGAGGCGTCCTTGCCCTCGTGGCCGGGTCGTTCCCCGGTCGGAGCCTGGGAGCCGCGGGCGCCGTCGCGTCGGGGCAGGGGCGGTCGGGGGTCCCGGGGTGTGGACCGGACAGGCGGCGGTTCCGTGCCGGGCTGGGGTCCGGCCGCGGAGTGGGCCGGAGCCGGACGGGTGGGGGCGGGCACCGAGACCTGGGACCCGGTCTCGCTCAGGCGCGGTACGGGCCGAGAGCGCCGCGACTCGGTCAGCAGGTTCGGCGGGATGAGGACGACGACGCCGATACCACCGCGGGCGGAGGGTCGCAGACTGACCCGCAGCCCGTACCGGTCGGCCAGGCGTCCGACGACGGCCAGCCCCACGCGCCCCGAGGGCACGGTGGACAGGTCGCGGGGTTCGGTCAGCAGGCTCTCGGCCACCGCCCTCTCACGGTGACGCAGACCCATGCCGCTGTCCTCGACCGTGATGGTGACGCCGTTGTCGCCCTCCTCCGCGTAGACGTGCACCTCGGTGCCCAGGGCGGAGAAGTTCGCGGCGTTGTCCATGAGCTCGGCCAACGCCTGCATCACGCCCTCGGCCGCGTAGCCGACCACGGCGACGCTGCTGCTGGTGTAGTGCAGGCGGACCCGGCGGTAGGCGGTGATGCGGCCCATGGCCCCGCGCAGGATGCTCTCCATGACGATGGGGCGGGTCCAGCGGCGGCCGGATCGGCCCTTGGCGAGGGTGACCACCCGGTCGGCCAGGCGTCCGGTTCGGGAGACGTTGTGGTCGACCTCCAGCAGGTCCGCGAAGATGTCGCCGCGATCCCCATAGCGTTCCTGGAGTTCTCGCAGCTGGGCGAGCAGCGTGGTCAGGTGCGCCTGGATGCGCGCCCCGCACTCGGAGGTCGTGATCATCGCACGCTCGGCGCGCCGGTCACCGGCCAACATCCGTTGGAGGACGCGTCCGCGCAGGTGGGCGACGGGCGGGTGGACCGGCGGCAGCTCCTGCTGGAGGACCTCCTCCGCGGTGGGCAGGTCCTCATCGATGCGCAGCCGCATGAGGGGGATGCCGACGTCGGCCAGGGCGGCGATCTGCTCCTCGATCTCGGCGCGGGCCATGCGCTCCTGGGTCGACCGGCTCTCGGCCGAGGCGATCCGCGCGGTGACGGCGTGCGTGAGCCGATCGACGGCGGGGTGGGAGGGCCTGGGATGTTCGGACAACACGTCCTGGGGTGAGCGGTCCTCGCGGACGGCGTGGGCGAGCGCGGGCAGGAGCACGTCCACCACCCACCCGGTCTCCTCCTCCAGCGTGCGAGCGCCGGCGCCGATCCGGCCGGCGTGGGCACGGGTGTTGCGCGCGACCGCCGCCTGATGGGCGGCCGTGGCCACCGCGGCGCACAGGAGGAACGCGGCCAGGCCCCCGGCGAGCCCGACGGTGGTCCGGATCTCCACCGGGCTCTCGATCACCGCCCACGACCAGGTCGGTGCGGTGATCGCGGCGGCGATCAGGAGTGCGACGAGAGCCTGTTGGCCGGGGCGCGGGTGATTGCGTTTCCGGTCGGACAGGTGTGCTGCCATGAATGGGTTCCTCGCGGCGTGGGTCCGGGGTGGAGGAGTCGTGGCCCTCACCCGAAAGAGGGCACGGGACACATCCCTGCGACCCGGAAAGGGAATTCTCCGGGCCGGTTCGATTTCACGGTAGACCACCCGGGGATGGTGCGTGGAGTTTCTCGCAACACCACCCGACGACCTGCGCTTACGGTGTCATTCCAGACCGGATTCAATCCATGAAAAGGACAGAAAGCCCCCTTTTCCGGCATTCCAGAAAAGAGGGCACGCGAAGGTTTCTCTCCCCTGATTCCTCAAGGAACGAGGGTTCGTCGGCGGTCAGCCGGCGGCGGAGCTGCTTTCCCGGATGAGGAGCGTGTGCTCGACGACGACCCTCTCCGGTCGCCGGGGCTCTCCGGGGTCGTCGGTGG
>NZ_JBEYLC010000123.1:0-5037 GCF_040635885.1 Nocardiopsis sp. NPDC006832
GCACCGAGTCCGAGGTGATGCCGAAGCGTTCCTTGAGGGCGCCCAGGACCGGCTTGCCGGTGAGCACGCCGATGGAACCGGTGATGGTGGCGGGCTGGGCCACGATCGCGTCCGACCCCAGGGCCACGTAGTAGCCGCCGGAACCGGCGACGTCGCCCATCGTCGTGATGACCGGCTTGCCGGCCTCACGGGTCAGCTGACTCTCGTGACGGATCAGGTCCGAGGCGATGGCCGAACCACCGCCGCTGTCCACCCGGAACACCACGGCTTTGACCCGGGGGTCCTGGCGGGCGGCCCGGAACGCCGCGCAGACGGTGTCCGATCCCATCACGGCGCCGCCCAGCGGGGAACGGCGGCTCTTGCCCAGGGTGATGCCACCGGTGGCGGAGATCAGGGCGATGTGCGCGTCATCGGCGACGAACTTGGGCTTGGGCGGGGTGACGTGCCCGCGGTGGTAGCGCACGACGAACCGCAGGACGGGCTCGGGCGACTTCTCCTCCTCGCCCCGAACCTCCTTCAGCAGGTCGTCGTAGACCTCGTTCCGGTAGGCGAGCCGGTCCACCAGCCCGGCCTCCAGCGCCTCCTTCGCCAGGATCGGCGCGGTGTCGACGA
This sequence comes from Nocardiopsis sp. NPDC006832, assembly GCF_040635885.1. Taxonomy (NCBI): domain Bacteria; kingdom Bacillati; phylum Actinomycetota; class Actinomycetes; order Streptosporangiales; family Nocardiopsidaceae; genus Nocardiopsis; species Nocardiopsis sp. NPDC006832. The sequence goes on from NZ_JBEYLC010000123.1 coordinate 613, forward strand.
GCTCGCGCACCCGCTTGTCGGTGAGACCGCGACTCTTGGCGACCGCCTCGACGATCTGGTCGTTCATGGACTCGATGATCCGACCGACCGCCTCACGGTGCGGGTCGGTGTACCCGGTCTGGGTGAAGGAGTTGATGGCGTTCTTGTACTCGTGGCGGGCACCGGCCTCGAACCTCACGTCGAGTTTGTCCAGGGCGCCCTTGTAGAACGTGGCCCGCGACATCAGGCCGTTCAACCCCACCAGGCCGGTGGGGGACAGGACGATCCGGGTGAAGGCGGTCGCCAGGTAGTAGGGGAGGTTGCCGTCACTGGCCTCGCCGAAGGTGTCAGCCCAGGCCACCGCGGGCTTTCCGGTGGCGCGGAAGTCGGCGACGGTGTCGCGCAGCTCCTGGACCTTGGCCGGGCCGAGGGAACGCGCGTCCACCCGCACGACGAGCGCACCCACCCGCGGGTCGCGCGCACCGCGGCGGATACCCTCCAGTACCTCCAGGTACTGCTGTTTGCGTCGGTTCATGATCTGGCTCAGGGGGTCGCCGGGAGACTCGTCGACCACCCCTTCCGTCAGATCCAGTTCCAGGACCAGAGGACCCTGGGGTCGAGGGCCGAAACGGTTGAGGGACAAGGGCTCAGTGATCTTCGCGAGGTCCACCATGGGCCCAGGGTAGTCGCGACGGTTCCACTGTGCGTCGAGCCTGTGGATAGCGCTAGGGTCGACCTTGCTCCGAGCCGACGAGGACCCCACACGGCGGAGACCACAGAGAAGGGCGGGACACCATGACGGGCGCGAAGGACCAGGTGCGGCGACGTGCGAGAAGGGGCGTCCAGGGCGCCGCGATCGCGGCGGTGGCACTGTTGACCCTCGGCGCCTGTGGCTCCGGGGGGCCCGAGGAGGTCGAACTGGAGCGTGGCGAGAGCGGCATGATGCCCGCGATCGACCCGCCCGGCCCGGAGGGTTTCGAGAACGTCGAGGTCGCCGGGGTGAAGATCGAGGCCCCCGACGACTGGGAGGTCCAGAACGAGGGCGGCCAGGTGTGCCTGACCCCGCCCGGGCAGAGCGCCTGCGCCTACGGTTCGGTCCGGTTGGTTCCCGAGCAGGCCGCCGACCACCCCCAGAGCTGGCCCAAGAAGGACGACGCCTTCTACGACGACGACGGCTGGGCGGACAACACCGACGGCTGCCGCAGCCTCAACACCGCGGGCTCGGGCAACATCGGCGTGGACGAGGCGACCCTGGCCAACGGCAGCGGCAACGTCTTCGAGCACGCCGACGGTCTCAAGTCCCACCACTCGATCTGGAGCGTCACCTGCGCCAACGGCGACAACTTCGAGGTGCGCATGTGGTTCCTGCCCGAGAGCGACGTGATGCTCTACGTGTGGTCCGTCGACGCCCAGTACGACGCCCTCTACGACGAGATCGCCGCGTCGATGGACACCACCGCCTACCGCGCGAACTCCTGAGGCCGTGTCCTCCAGCGCCTCCGCTTCGCTTCGGTGACCATCCGGCCGTCACCGGTGTCACGCCCTTCCCGGTATCGGTCGGCGAGGGCGACGAAAACCCCTACGGATTGCCCGAACCTCGTGTCCTGAGGGTGCCTTGAGGCCATAGGCTCGTATTCGCTGAAGCAGTCAACGCGATTTGATGGGGTGCATGCGCAGGTGACCACCATGGGAACGTCCGGGCGGGTCGAGCAGTACACGCTGGACAACGGTTTGCGTCTTGTGACCGCTCCGGCCTCCACCGGTCAGGTCGCCGCGGTCAACCTTTGGTACGGCGTGGGTTCGCGCCACGAGGTGCCCGGGCGCACGGGGTTCGCCCACCTGTTCGAGCACCTGATGTTCCAGGGAACCGGAAACACCGACAAGGGTGACCACTTCGACGCGGTCGAGCGGCTCGGCGGCGACATCAACGCCTCCACGTCCACCGACCGCACCAACTACTTCGAGACGGTCCCCACCCACGCCCTGGACCTGATCCTGTGGCTGGAGGCCGACCGTCTGGCCACCCTGCGCGAGGGCATGACCCAGGAGGTCCTGGACAACCAGCGCGACGTGGTCAAGAACGAGCGCCGCCAGCGCTACGAGAACCAGCCCTATGGCACCGCGCTGGAGCGCATCCTGCGCCTGGCCTACCCGGAGGGACACCCCTACCATCATCCGACCATCGGATCTATGGCCGACCTGGACGCCGCGGACCTGGACTACGTCAAGTCCTTCCACAAGCTGCACTACGGCCCGGACAACTGTGTCCTGACCATCGTCAGCGACCTGGACACCGCCGACGTCCTGGCCCGGGTGGAGAAGTTCTTCGGTCACATCCCGGCCCGCGAGGAGATCCCCGAGGTCCCCGACTCCACCCTGACCGGTGGGCTGGGCGGCCCGGTGGGCGACGCGGTCACCGAGACCGTCCCCGCCGCCGGTGTCTTCATCGGCTTCCGGGTGCCCGCCTACGGTGAACGCGAGCACGACGCCGCCCAGCTGGCCGCCGCGGTCCTGGGACAAGGCCAGGGCAGCCGCCTGTACCGTTCGCTGGTCGTGGACCGCCCCATCGCCGCGGACGACGGCGGTGGCGCCGCGGACATCCTGCCGTTCCGCTACACCGACAGCCTGCTGCTGGTGAACATGCTCGCCCGCGAGAACGTCGACGGCGACGTGCTGGAGAAGGCCATCCGCGAGGAGATCGCCAAGCTCGCCGACGGGGTGAGCGACGAGGAGCTCGACCGGGCCCGCGCCGTCCTGGAGCGCGAGCACCTGCACCACATCTCCGGCCCCTCCGGCCTGGCCGACACCATCGGTGCTTGCACGCAGTTGTTCGGCGACCCCGAGCTCGCCTACACCTGGCCGCAGCGCTGGGCCGACATCACCGCCGAAGAGGTCCGTGCCGCCGCCGCGCGCCTCCTGGTCGACGAGAACATGCTGGTCGTGCGGTTCGACCCCGAATCCGGGGCAGAAGCCGACGCTTCCCGTTCGTGACCGCAGGCCCCGTCGTTCCCAGCCACAGAAAGAGCCGCAGCATGCAGCAGACCCGTCCGGACCTCGGTGCCGCCGCGTCCTACACCTTTCCCAAGCCCCAGCGCATCCGTGTCGGCAACGGCACGGTCGTCGCCGTGGACCTGCCCGGCCAGCAGCTGGCCTCGCTCCGCCTCATCCACCCGGCGGGCGGTGCGGTCGAACCCCTCGACGCCATGGGCGTCGGCGCCCTGACCAGTGAGGTCCTCGAAGACGGCCCCGACGGCAACAGCTCGCTGGCGCCCGCACTGGAGCGCTACGGTGCCGAGTGGATCTCCCGCGTCAACTGGGACGGTTTCATCACCGGCCTGGACGCGCCGACCAACCGCCTCGGCGAGGCCGTCCGCCTGTTCACCGACGCGGTGCGCCGCCCAGCGCTGAACCCCGACGACATCCTCCGACGCCGTGAACAACTCCTGGAGCGCTTCTGGCTGGAGGCCGCCTCCGCGTCCACCCTGGCCATGCGCAGCCTCGGTGGCCAGTTGTTCAGCGGCCGCTACGCCACCCCGCTGGCGGGCGGCCCGGTCAAGCTCGCCGACGTCACCCCCGAGCGGGTGGCCGCCTTCCACGCCGAGTCCCTCGCCTCGGTCGCCGGTACCCTCGTGGTCGTCGGTGACCTGGCCGGGGTCGACCTGGAGGAGCTGGGTCGCGGCGTCTTCGGCGACGCCGCCGCCACCCCCGAGCGCCTGATCACCGAGCCCGCGCCGCCGCCCGGCGAACTGCCCCGGGTCCTCATCGTGGACCGTCCCGGGTCGGTGCAGTCCGCCCTGGTGGTCGCGCACCGGGCCCCCTCGCGTTCGCAGGTGGACCTGCCGCGCGTGGAGGGCATCAGCGAGGTCCTGGGCGGAATGTTCACCTCCCGCCTCAACATGGAGCTGCGCGAGCGGTTGGGCTACACCTACGGCGCGGGCAGCCGCTTCGACCTGCGCCGCGACAGCGGTGTCTTCTTCATGAGCACCCAGGTGGAGGCGAGCACCACCGCGCACTCGGTCACCTCCACCTTCGAGCAGGTTCGGAAGCTGCGCGAGGGCGGGGTCACCGAGGACGAGCTGACCACCGTCCGCGAGTCCAACACCGTGGGGCTCCCGGTCGCCTTCTCCACCGCTCGCGCGGTCGCCGGCGCCCTGGTGGACATCGTCGTGCACGACCTGCCCGACGACCACGTCGACCGGGTGCGGGCCGGCTACGAGAAGCTCACCGCGCAGGACCTGAACAGCGCCGCGGTCGAGCACCTCCACCCGGAGGAATCGGTCGTGGTGGTGGTCGGTGACGCCGACAGTCTCCGCGAACCCCTCACCAAGGCCGGGATCGGTCCGGTCGAGGTGCGTTCCCCCGAGTCCCTCTGGAGCTGACCCTCGTGGCGGGCGTCGCGTGCTCGGGTGGTGGGGCCGAACCCGAGGCGGACCGGCCTGCTCGGCC
>NZ_JBEYLC010000124.1:0-3362 GCF_040635885.1 Nocardiopsis sp. NPDC006832
AAAATGTGCGCGAGCAACCTAATTATCTGCAGCGGACAAGCCCTCGGCCTATTAGTACCGGTCAGCTCCACCCCTCACAGGGCTTCCACACCCGGCCTATCAACCCCGTCGTCTACAGGGGGCCTTACCCTCTCAAAGGAGGCAGGAGACCTCATCTCGAAGCAAGCTTCCCGCTTAGATGCTTTCAGCGGTTATCAATCCCGAACGTAGCAAACCAGCCATGCCCTTGGCAGAACAACTGGCACACCAGAGGTTCGTCCGTCCCGGTCCTCTCGTACTAGGGACAGCCCTTCTCAAGTCTCCAACGCGCACAGCGGATAGGGACCGAACTGTCTCACGACGTTCTAAACCCAGCTCGCGTGCCGCTTTAATGGGCGAACAGCCCAACCCTTGGGACCAACTCCAGCCCCAGGATGCGACGAGCCGACATCGAGGTGCCAAACCATCCCGTCGATATGGACTCTTGGGGAAGATCAGCCTGTTATCCCCGGGGTACCTTTTAGCCGTTGAGCGACACCGCTTCCACACGCCGGTGCCGGATCACTAGTCCCAGCTTTCGCTCCTGCTCGACACGTCCGTCTCACAGTCAAGCTCCCTTGTGCACTTACACTCAACACCTGATTACCAACCAGGCTGAGGGAACCTTTGGGCGCCTCCGTTACACTTTAGGAGGCAACCGCCCCAGTTAAACTACCCACCAGACACTGTCCCCGAACCGGATCACGGTCCAAAGTTAGATGCCCGAAACAGTCAGAGTGGTATTTCACCAACGCCTCCGCCGCCACTAGCGTGACAACATCACCGGCTCCCACCTATCCTACACAAACCATCCCAAACACCAATGTCAAGCTATAGTGAAGGTCCCGGGGTCTTTCCGTCCTGCTGCGCGAAACGAGCATCTTTACTCGTAGTGCAATTTCACCGGGCCCATGGTTGAGACAGTGGGGAAGTCGTTACGCCATTCGTGCAGGTCGGAACTTACCCGACAAGGAATTTCGCTACCTTAGGATGGTTATAGTTACCACCGCCGTTTACTGGCGCTTAGATTCCCAGCTTCGCAGGCCGAAACCCACTAACCAGTCCTCTTAACGTTCCAGCACCGGGCAGGCGTCAGTCCGTATACAGCGTCTTACGACTTCGCACGGACCTGTGTTTTTAATAAACAGTCGCTTCCCCCCGCTATCTGCGACCCCACCCAGCTCCAGAGGAAAACTCCTTCACCGGACAGGGCTCCCCTTCTCCCAAAGTTACGGGGACAATTTGCCGAGTTCCTTAACCATGGTTCACCCGAACGCCTCGGTATTCTCTACCTGACCACCTGCGTCGGTTTAGGGTACTGGCCACACACGAACTCGCTAGAGGCTTTTCTCGACAGCATGGGATCACTCACTTCACCAAAAACGGCTCGGCATCACGTCTCAGCCTTCACGAGAGGCGGATTTGCCTACCCCTCGGCCTACACGCTTACCCCCGGACAACCATCGCCGGGTAGAGCTACCCTCCTGCGTCACCCCATCACTTACCTACTACAAGCTCGGATCCCAGACCAGCCCACAGGCACTCCCCGAAGGGAACACCAAGAGCCGGCGTGGTTAGCATCACCTGATTCGGTATTGGACGCTCATGCACGGGTACGGGAATATCAACCCGTTATCCATCGACTACGCCTGTCGGCCTCGCCTTAGGTCCAGACTCACCCTGGGCGGATTAACCTGCCCCAGGAACCCTTAGTCAATCGGCGGCAACGTTTCTCACGTTGCTATCGCTACTCATGCCTGCATTCTCACTCGCACACCCTCCACCACACGATCACTCGGCGGCTTCACCGGATGCACGACGCTCCCCTACCAACCCAAGAAAAAATTCTCGGACTTCACAGCTTCGGCGGTGTACTTAAGCCCCGCTACATTATCGGCGCAGAACCACTTGACCAGTGAGCTATTACGCACTCTTTAAAGGATGGCTGCTTCTAAGCCAACCTCCTGGTTGTCTGGGCAACTCCACAACCTTTACCACTTAGCACACGCTTAGGGGCCTTAGCTGATGATCTGGGCTGTTTCCCTCTCGACTACGAAGCTTATCCCCCGCAGTCTCACTGCCACGCTTCACTTAACCGGCATTCGGAGTTTGTCTGACGTCAGTAACCTTGTAGGGCCCATCAGCCAAACAGTAGCTCTACCTCCAGCAAGAAACACGTGACGCTGCACCTAAATGCATTTCGGGGAGAACCAGCTATCACGGAGTTTGATTGGCCTTTCACCCCTACCCACACCTCATCCCCCAGATTTTCAACTCTGGTGGGTTCGGGCCTCCACGAGGTCTTACCCCCGCTTCACCCTGGACATGGGTAGATCACTCCGCTTCGGGTCCACAGCATGCGACTCAAACGCCCTATTCAGACTCGGTTTCCCTACGGCTACCCCACCCGGGTTAACCTCGCCACACACCATGACTCGCAGGCTCATTCTTCAAAAGGCACGCCATCACCAGCCACAAGGACCAGCTCTGACGGCTTGACAGCACACGGTTTCAGGTACTATTTCACGACCCCTCACCGGGGCACTTTTCACCTTTCCCTCACGGTACTAGTGCACTATCGGTCATCAGGACGTATTTTGGCTTAGCAGGTGGTCCTGCCAGATTCACACGGAATTTCTCGGGCTCCGCGCTACTCGGGAACACACCAACGCCTAACCAACGACTTCGCCTACGGGACTCTCACCCACTACGGCGCCGTTTCCCAACGGCTTCGACTATCATCGATATCAGCGCTCCGGGCCGACAGACCCGAAAAGATGCACCCCACAACCCCGCACACGCAACGACTGTCGTCTATCACACGCGCACGGTTTAGCCTCTTCCCCGTTCGCTCACCACTACTAGGAGAATCACTGTTGTTTACTCTTCCTACGGGTACTGAGATGTTTCACTTCCCCGCGTCACCACCAACCACCCTATACATTCAGGTGGCGGCAACCCGACACAACTCGGGCTAGGTTTCCCCATTCGGACACCCACGGATCAAAGCTCGGTTGACAGCTCCCCGTGGCCTATCGTGGCCTCCCACGTCCTTCATCGGCGCCTGATGCCAAGGCATCCACCGTGTGCCACTATCACTTGGCCACTACAGATAATTAGATGCTCGCGCACACTATTCACAAATCAAAACACCGACCACAAACCCGGACACCTCACACCGGCACCCTGTTCGGAACAGAAGATCCGAACAACCGGGAGTTCTCCAGGGTGGTAGCGGGAACCAACCCCCACAACAGGGATTGCTTCCTCAGACACCCAACAGCGCGCCCCCTGATGCTTCTAGTCACCAGAGGTCAAGTTCGATTCCACTTCAGCCACTCCCC
>NZ_JBEYLC010000124.1:3455-4820 GCF_040635885.1 Nocardiopsis sp. NPDC006832
AACGTTGGCCTGTAAAAGACTCCTTAGAAAGGAGGTGATCCAGCCGCACCTTCCGGTACGGCTACCTTGTTACGACTTCGTCCCAATCGCCAGCCCCACCTTCACTCATTCCCTCCCACAAGGGGTTAGGCCACAAGTTTCGGGTGTTGCCGACTTTCATGACGTGACGGGCGGTGTGTACAAGGCCCGGGAACGTATTCACCGCGGCGTTGCTGATCCGCGATTACTAGCGACTCCACCTTCATGGGGTCGAGTTGCAGACCCCAATCCGAACTGAGACCGGCTTTAAGGGATTCGCTCCACCTTACGGTCTCGCACGCCCATTGTACCGGCCATTGTAGCATGTTTGCAGCCCAAGACATAAGGGGCATGATGACTTGACGTCGTCCCCACCTTCCTCCGAGTTGACCCCGGCAGTCTCCCATGAGTCCCCACCATTACGTGCTGGCAACATGGAACAAGGGTTGCGCTCGTTGCGGGACTTAACCCAACATCTCACGACACGAGCTGACGACAGCCATGCACCACCTGTCACCCACCAACTAAATGACCCTGTATCTCTACAGGTCCACGGGTGATGTCAAACCTTGGTAAGGTTCTTCGCGTTGCGTCGAATTAAGCAACATGCTCCGCCGCTTGTGCGGGCCCCCGTCAATTCCTTTGAGTTTTAGCCTTGCGGCCGTACTCCCCAGGCGGGGCGCTTAATGCGTTAGCTACGGCGCGGAAACCGTGGAAAGTCCCCACACCTAGCGCCCAACGTTTACGGCATGGACTACCAGGGTATCTAATCCTGTTCGCTCCCCATGCTTTCGCTCCTCAGCGTCAGGTAAGGCCCAGAGACCCGCCTTCGCCACCGGTGTTCCTCCTGATATCTGCGCATTTCACCGCTACACCAGGAATTCCAGTCTCCCCTACCTACCTCTAGCGTGCCCGTATCCACTGCAGAACCGGAGTTAAGCCCCGGTCTTTCACAGCAGACGCGACACGCCGCCTACGAGCTCTTTACGCCCAATAATTCCGGACAACGCTCGGACCCTACGTATTACCGCGGCTGCTGGCACGTAGTTAGCCGGTCCTTATTCCCCACCTACCGTCAACCCCACGAGAACGTGGAGCCTGCGTTAGTGGTAAAAGAGGTTTACAACCCGAAGGCCGTCATCCCCCACGCGGCGTCGCTGCATCAGGCTTTCGCCCATTGTGCAATATTCCCCACTGCTGCCTCCCGCAGGAGTCTGGGCCGTGTCTCAGTCCCAGTGTGGCCGGTCGCCCTCTCAGGCCGGCTACCCGTAATCGCCTTGGTAGGCCTTTACCCCACCAACAAGCTGATAGGCCGCGAGCCCATCCCCAACCGAAAAAACTTTCCAC
>NZ_JBEYLC010000125.1:0-4715 GCF_040635885.1 Nocardiopsis sp. NPDC006832
CCGTGGGTTCCCGACTTCGTCCGCCCGTACCAGGGCGCCACCCAGTTCCCCGGCCTCGACGGCCACCACGACCCCTCACCGGTCAGGCCTCCAGGTCGTCCGCCACCACACGTAGTACCTGGGCGACCCTGCCCGCCTCGCGCTTGTCGGGGTGTCGGCCCCGCCGGTAGTTGTTGGAGACGTTCTCCAGGAGTTTGATGAGGTCCTCGGTGATGACCACCATCTCGTCGGGCTTCTTGCGCCGCGCCTTGGCCACGGAGTGCTGGGTCTCCAGTAGCTGCACCTGCAGCGCCTGCGCGCCCTTACGCCCCTCCGCCACACCGAACTCGACCCGTTGACCGGGGCGCAGTGAGGTGGTGCCGGAGGGCAGGGCTGTGGAATGGACGAAGACCTCACCGCCGTCGTCCCGGGTGAGAAAGCCGAAACCCTTGTCGCCGTCGTACCACTTGACCTTGCCGGTGGGCACGGTAGTGACCTCATGCTTTCACTGGCGGGCGACGCGAGGGCGTGGAAAGCGGTGCCGTCCACCCTTTCCCCACCCCGGCGACCCCTGGTTTCCATAGTTGGGGTCAAGGCTAGTACCCGCGTACTCGCCAAGGCGAGAGGGAATTGTGCGTGGCCGGAGTAGGGGGAGGAAGTGGCGGCCGGACATGAGAACGAGGCCCGGATACGGCTCACCCGGGCCTCGTGGATGTCGACGTCGCCCCCGTCACCGCTGGGTGCGGAGTGTGGGACGGGACTCGGCGGAATCGGGGACTCCGTCGACGGGTCGGTGCCCGAGCTGGCGGCCGGACCACCCGACGTGACCGCCATGTAGCGAAAACGGCGGTATATGGACCTGACTACCCGAGATGTCGACCGTGGATGCTCCGTAACGGGCCGACCGGAAAAGGTATTCCCCAGGATTTGCCAAGCGATGACCGGCGGGGACGGGTCCGGGGCGATGGCTCCCGGCTCGGTCGGTCGCCCGGTTCGGTCAGCCTCCGGCCCGGTCGGCGGCCCGAGCGGAGCGGGCGGCCTTGGGGAAGAGGTAGAGCACGCATACGAGGGAGGCGATGCCCAGGGCCGGAACCCCGGTCGAGGGCAGGGCCTGCTGGATGTAGAGGTCGACGAACTTCGCGTCACCGTCCCACAGGGCCACCCCGACCACACAGGCCAGGAGCGGAAACCCCACCCCGACCCACTTCTCACGGGCCCCCCACACATGGCTGAGCAGCAGGAGCGCGGCTCCGAGCACCCACACGAAGGCCGCGTCCCACCACACGCCGGCGAGCACGAACACGCCGAGCGCGACCGCTTCGGGGGTGTGGTGGCGGACCAGGAGAAGGCCGTTGCGCATCGTCCCGGACCTGCGGCGCCTGGTCCGACCGTCCATCCGCAACTCGGTCTGACCGGGGCCCTCCAGCAGGGACATGAAGCCTTGGCTGGGGCCACCGCGCCAGGGCGGCGGGGGTCGATCCGCGTGCCTGGGTCTGGCCGGGATCATCTCGTCGTCCTCAAGGTCGAAGGCCTCCCCGGTCAACTCCTCCCGAACGAGGTGTTCCGGGGCTCCGAAGCCACGAAGGATCCGCCGCACGGTGTCGACGTCGTCGCCGGCCGCCCCTCTGCGCTCGTCGATACGCGCGCGCAGAGCCGTCAGATAGGCGGTCCGTTCCTTCGCCGAGACACGACCGTACAGCGCGAGTCCGACCTCGGAGAGATAGTCGAGTACCAATTGTTCCGAGCGCTGGGTCATGGCCCCATATTGGCCCACATTGACCTGCCTTTTAACCCCTCCCCACCGATTTTCGGCCGGCGAATTCCCCCTGGAATCGGCCCGAGGCGGTGTGATCACGGTGTCGCGGGGGCCTGTTGGTGAGGCGGTGCGATCCAAGGAGCAAGATCGCTTAGCGTTGAAACCGATGACGCACAACGCACGGCCAGAGTCCTCAAGCGACAGCCCCGACGATTCGACGTCGGGGCGTCCCCCCACGTTCACGTCCTGGCTGCGATCCCGCTCCGACGAGGAACTCACCGCCCTCCTGCGGGGCCGCCCCGACCTGGGTCGCCCGGTCCCGGCGGACATCGGGGCGCTGGCCCACCGTGCGACCTCGCGCAACGCGACGCTGCGCGCCCTGGAACGACTGGACCGGTTCACGCTCCAGGTGTTGGAGTCCGTGGTCGCCCTGGGCGACGACCGCCTGTCGGAACCGGTCGGCGCGCTCCCCTCCGACCTCGCGCACGGACTCGGGTTCACCCCCGCCGACACGCTCGGAACGGAACCTCTCGACACCGCCCTGGACGCCCTACGGTCCCTGGCCCTGATCTGGCCCGACCGGGGCCGACTGCGCCCGGTGCAGGTCCTGCGCGAGCTACTGCCGCACCCCGCACGCTTGGGCCCGCCCGCGCGGGTTCCGCTGGCGGCCCTGCCGCACGGGGCGGTCAAACGTCTGGCCGACGACCTGGTCCCCCACTCCACCGCCGGGTCGCCGGTGGAGTCGGTCGCCACCGCCCTGTCCGACCCCGACCGGGTACGCGCCCTCGTCGAACAGGTCGACGCCTCCGCCCGTCGACTGCTGGACAGTCTCACCTGGGGGCCGCCCAACGGCACCGTCACGGACGCCCGACGAGAGGTCTCCCTCGCCACGGCGTCCTCACCGGTGGATTCCCTCATCGCCCGTGGCCTGCTCCTGCCCACCGGCGACGACACGCTGACGCTGCCGCGCGAGGTCGGGCTGTTCCTTCGTTCGGGGGTGCTGTTCCAGGACGTCGGCACCGCACCGCCCGACTTCGAAGGGCGTTCCGTCGATCCCGACACGGTCTCCCGCGCCGCCGCGGGGCAGGCCTTCGTGGTGCTGCGCGCCATCGAGGAGCTCTTGGAACGCTGGTCCCAGGAACCCGCCGCGGTGCTGCGTAACGGGGGGTTGGGCGTGCGCGACCTGCGCCGCGCCGCCCAGGGCATGGACACCGACGACACGACCGCCGCCCTGTTCCTGGAGACGGCCCACGCCGCCGGGCTGCTCGCCACCGACGACCGACTGTCCGGGGAATGGTTGCCCACCCGCGAGTACGACCTGTGGCGGGAGAGTCCTCCGGAACGTCGCTGGTCGCGTTTGGCGCGGGCCTGGGCGGATTCGGACCGGGTGCCCTCCCTGGCCGGATCGCAGGACTCCGGTGGGCGCTCGCACAACGTGCTCGGCCCGGGACTCGCACGCCCGGCCGCGCCGCAGGTTCGCCGTGACGTGCTGACCGAACTCGCGTCGGCCGCTCCGGGGAGCGTCCCGGAGGCCGACTCCCTGAGGGCCCGTCTGGCCTGGCGGTATCCCCGCCGCCAGTCGCCCCTGTACACCGAACTGGTCGAGGCGACGGTGGCCGAGGCGGCCACTCTGGGCCTGACCGGAATGGGCGCCCTCGCCGCCCACACCCGCCCGTGGCTCTCCGGCGACGAGGACGCCTCCGCGGCACTCCTGGCCACCGAGTTGCCCCAGCCGCTGGACTACGTGCTGGTGCAGGGCGACATGACCGCGGTGGCCCCGGGTCCGTTGGTGACCCAACTGGCGCGCGAACTCGCCTTGACCGCGGACGTGGAGTCCACCGGCGGTGCCACGGTCTACCGCTTCACCGAGTCATCCGTGCGCCGGGCGCTGGACGCCGGACGCGGGGTCGCCGACCTCACCGCGATGCTGGAACGCCACTCGCGTACGCCCTTGCCCCAGGCACTGCGTTACCTGATCTCGGACGTGGGGCGCAGGCACGGCAGACTGCGCGCCGGGTCCGCCACCAGCTATCTGCGTTGCGACGAGCCCGCCCTGCTCACCGAACTGGTCGGCGACCGTCGGGCCACCGATCTGGAACTGGTGCTCCTGGCCCCCACCGTCGTGGTCAGCGGGCTCACCCGCGCCGCCCTGACGGAGCGCTTGGACCGACTCGGTTACCACCCGGTGGCCGAGAGCGGAGACGGGACCATCCGATTGAGTCGGCCCGAGGTACGCCGCGCCGAACCGGACGGGCTCCCCGTCCGCGAGCACGCGGGCGATCCGGAACTCGCCCGCGCCGCCGTCCGCGCGCTGCGCGCCGGGGACGAGGCCACGAACGTCGCACGGATTCCGGTGGAGCTGCCGGAGAACGACGGCCCGGCGGCGCGCGTGAACGCGCTCGTCGAGGTGCTCGAACGGGTCCTGGCCGATGAGCGACGGGTGTGGATCGGCTACACCGACACCGACGGCCGCCAGGTCAGCCGGATCGTCGTGCCCACCCGCGTGGACGGGGGTTTCCTCACCGCCTACGACACCACCCGTGACGCCGTGCACCGGTTCGCGCTCCACCGGGTCACCGGCGTCGCCGAACTCTCCCCCGACCCCTGACCCCTGACCCCCATCCCACTCACGCTCCGAACCACACGGACTAGAGTGGCCCTGTCGACCACCAACGGCGAGAGACACCCCGAATGAGCAACGCTTCGCTGCCCCCCGGAGCCTCTTCCCCCCGTGACCGGGGGCGGGAGGACCGCGAACACGTGGGACGGGACCGGGCGCCCGAAAGGGAACGCGACGAGGACCGCTCCACGTCCTCCTCGCCCGTCGCGGGCGGAGGCGCCAACAGTTCCACCATGGCGCTGATCCTGCACCTGGTGACGGCGTTGTGCTGCGCCAACTGGATCTTCGGCATCGCGGGGATCACCTTCGCGGTCCGAGCGGCGCACGCCCGGGACCGGGGCCGTCCGGACCAGGCCGAGG
>NZ_JBEYLC010000126.1:0-4123 GCF_040635885.1 Nocardiopsis sp. NPDC006832
CAGCTCGGTCAGGCGCGACGCCAACAGGTCCCGATAGGTGACGTGGGTGCGGTCCAGGACCCGTTCGGTTCCCCGGTGTGGTCGACCGTCCAGGCGTGGCCGGTGTCGGCGGCCCAGATCCTTCGCGCGGTCCACGGCGGTGTGTTCGAGGTTCTTGAAGCGATCCCCGCCTACGGAACGTGACCGCGCGTTACGCTGTCGGGTCGACGATCGGGCATCAACGAAGGGACGCACGTGGGCGAGGCGACGGGTACCGGACCGGAGAGCGGGGCACTGCACGAGGTCGTCGACGGGGTGTACGCCTGGGTGCAACCCGACGGCACCTGGTGGGTGAACAACGCCGGCGCCGTCACCGGGACCGAGGGCACGTTGGTGATCGACACCTGCGCCACCGCCACACGCACCCGCCGCTTCCTGGACGCCCTCGCGACCGCCACCGACGACGCTCCCGTGCGCTGGGCGCTCAACACCCACCAGCACGGCGACCACACCTACGGCAACAGCCTGCTGCCCGACTCGACCGTGTTGATCGGGCAGGCCGCCATGCGCGAGGCCCTGGAGAACGACCCGCTGTTCGAGAGCCTCCCGCCCGTGTGGAACCCCGTCCCCGACTGGGGCGACGTCACCCGCAGGGTTCCCTCGGTGACCCTGGACCGGGAACTCACCCTGCACCCGGGCGGGCGCCGGGTCGACCTGCGCCACCCCGGATACACCGCGCACACCCCCGGCGACGTGGTGGCCTGGCTACCACAGGAGAGGGTGCTGTTCACCGGGGACCTCATCTTCCACGGGTTGACCCCGCTGGTGTTCATGGGTTCGTTCGACGGGGCGCTGCGCTCATTGGAGTGGGTGCGCTCCTTCTCCCCCGAACACGTCGTACCCGGGCACGGCCCGGTGTTCCAGGCCGGCGACCTGGACGAGGTCCTGGCCGCGCACGAGCACTACTACCGGTTCGTGCTGGCCACCGCCGAGGACGCGGTGCGTGAGGGGCGCACCCCGTTGGAGGCCGCCCGCGCCGCCGACCTGGGCGGGTTCGCCGACTGGGCCGACGCCGAACGCATCGTGATGAATCTGCACCGCGCCCAGGCCGACCTGACCGGTGAGGCGATGGATCTGCGACGGGCGCTGAAGGACGCGGTCGAGTGGAACGGCGGCCCGATGTCCACGTCCCTGTGACGGACGGAACGAACCCGATTCCCGGGGCGCGGCCCTCGTCCGCGCCCCGGGAACGATCAGGCCGCGGCCTCGGTGCGCGACGGGGCGTCCTCACCGACGAGGACGTCGGCGCGCTCGAACGGCGACGGGAACGGGAAGCGACGCTCCAGGTAGTCGCGGAGCATCCCGGCCACCTCCTCCTGGCGTTCGGGCGGGGTGTCGAAGTCGTTCAGGCACAGGAAGTCGAACGGTGCGTCCAGGCCCAGCTCCGCCAGGTTCTCCCGCGCCTGCGCGGTACCGATGTCGATGTAGCGGGTGCGGTACTTGCCGCGCACCCCCTGCCCGCTGAAGAGGGCGTAGTACTGGTGCAGGGTGGTGGCCGGGGCGATGTCGCTCGGGTGCCGGAAGCGCGAGCGAGCCGTGCGCTCGATGTCCTCCCGGTAACGCTCCTCCAGTTCCCGGTGGATCCGACGCGACTGTGGCAAGGGGGCGTGGCGCACCTTCTGGGCGATGGTCGCGCCGAAGTCCTCCATGAGCAGTGCCCGGGCGTTCTTGCCCGCCCAGTTGGGGGCGACCTCCTCGGGGATGGGGGCGCCCACGCCGATCTGGTGTCCGGAGAAGGGCAGCCGGACGATCCCGTTGGAGTGGAAGAAGTACTCGGCTCCGACCTGCTTGGCGAAGAAGACGTCGTCGTTGAGGTAGAGGTAGTGCTCCGACAGGCCCTCGATGTGGTGCAGTTGGGTCTCGATGGCCCGTGAGCTGAACACCGGCAGCGCGTCGGGGACGGTGAAGATGTCGCGGTGGTCGACCACGGTGAGGCCCGGGGCGTCGGTGTCGAGCCAGGAGGGCACCTGCGCGTCGGTGACCAGGTAGACGTGGCGAACGAACGGTGCGTACATGCGCAGTGAGCGCAGCGAGTAGCGCAGTTCCTCGTGGTCGGTGTAGCGCGAGGAGTTGGCGGCGTGGGAGGCCAGGTCGACCACCTCGCCGCTGTGGCGGGCGCGCTTGGCGGCGTGCACGGGGTCGGCGCCGTCGACCCAGGTGTAGACGACGTCGACCGGGAATCCGACGTCCTCGGGGTGTCGGTGCGAGAACGGTTCCAAGGTGGGCAGTTCGCGCCCTCGGACGGTGAGCGTGGCGGATCTTCGCGCGTCGGTGGTCAATACGTCGGCGATCCGGTTGGGGCGCGGGCCCAGTAGCGCTCCGTCCATCGCGCCCACGGGGATCTTGACGCGGAGCCGGTCGAGGGCGTCTTCGGCCCGTTCCCCGGCCAGGACCTTGGTGGCGTCGCGCCAGAACTCGACGTCGCAGCCGTGGTCGAACCCGCCGAACTCATCCTCGTGTTCGGACAGCAGGAGTTCGGCGAAGCGGATCACCAGGCCGCTCTTGACCTCGGCGTCCAGGGCGCCGTCGACGTAGGCGGAGGTTCTGGCGACCTTACCGTCGGGGCCGGGCGCGACGGCGTACAGAGGACCGTCGTCGTGGAGTTCGCGCATGGCCTCCAGCAGGTCCTTGCGCCGGGAGCGGTGTACGCCCAGGACGTGGCGTCGTGGGGAACGGCCGGGCACGACGAAGTGGTCGATCCCGGCGTGTTCCAGGGCGCGCAGGACCAGGTCCAGGTTGCGGTCGGCGGCTCCGGCGGCGGTGTAGTCCCGCACGACGCGACCGATGCGCTCGGTGCCCTCGACGGTGTAGGAGCGCAGGTTCGGGTCGGAGTCCAGGAGGGCGGCGCGGCGTCGGGTGACGCGCTCCAGACGGCGTTCCTCCTTGGCCCGTGCCCGTTCTCTGAGGCGTTCCTCCTCTCGACGGGCCCTGACGGAGTGGGGGATCAGGAGTTCGGCAGCGCGCTTCAGGCGGGCTGTCACGAGCATGGACGGCCTTTCGCGAGTGGCTCGTCACTGAGAGTGTCGAACCGGGGGATATGGGGGATTCATCCCTTTGACTCGCGAAATCCGGTTTCGGATGACGACCAGGACACCTCAAGGTCGTTTAAAGACCGGTTCGGGACCGAACCGCGACAATGGGCACCCGATTCTCACCCGTGGTGATCATGATGGAACCGAGTGCCATCGAAGACCATGTCCCTCCCCGCTCACTCCCGCCCGCTCACTCCTGGAGGTCGGGGCGGGTCACCCGGATCTTGGACTGCCCGTGCGGGAGCCTCTCCCAGTCGTCCATGAAACGCGCGCGGAGCCCGTGCTTCTCGGCCAACGCGACGAGGGTCTCGGTGCGGTAGTAGAAGTCCTCGCGCAGCACGTGGTGCTCGGTGCCCTCGGTGCGGTCGAAGGTGAAGTCGAAGAAGCCGCCCGGCGCGAGGATCCGTTCCACGTGGGCCAGGGCCTCGTCGATGACCTCCGGCGGCGAGTGCGAGAAGACGCTGTGCGCGTGGACGACGTCGAAGTGCTTGGAGGGCAGGAAGTCGAAGGTCAGGTCCTGGGTGATGGTCAGGTGCGGGAGCTTGTGCTGCAGGCCGCGCTCGGCCAGGACCTTCTTCGCGGACATGAGGATGTCCGGGGAGATGTCGATTCCGTAGTAACCGCCCGGGTCCAGGTGGCCGATGAACCGCCAGCCGGCGCGCAGGTTCCCACAACCGATGTCGAGCATGCGGTGGCCGGGCTCCAACCCGTGTCCGAGCAGGTACTCGAACTGCATCCGCCCCAGCGCCAGCCACCGCTCCTCGTTACGACTGCCGACCGCGGCCTTGGGGTCGCGGGCGGCGTCGGAGGCCATGACGGCGCGGTAGTAGGAGACGTGGTCGCGGTGGGTCAGGCGCAGGCGCAGGTCGCGCATGGAACGACGCACGTACGGCCCCACCTTGGCGGGGTTGCGCAGTGCGTAACGGATTCGGTGACCAAGGGAGGAACGGTCCCTGGTGAGGGCGTCGGTCTTCTTCGACATCGGCTCGCGTTGGCCTTCGGTTTCGGGGGTGCTTTCGGGCGTTGGCATCCCATCATGTTCGCGTCGACAT
>NZ_JBEYLC010000127.1:0-3996 GCF_040635885.1 Nocardiopsis sp. NPDC006832
CGCCTTCTACCTGGGGCTCCACGCCTGTGTCAGGGGAACGAAAGTTCACCCATGAATGCACCCCTCGTCTTGATTGTCGGGTTCCTGCAGATTCCTAGTCACTGAGATCACCTCAGTAGTCCTCTAATCTCATCACGGGAGTGTGCGCCCGAGGTCACGATTGCCGCCTCGGACGCACACGCCCCATCTTGGTCTCATGGGGAAAGGCCGTGCGGCATCGGCTCAACTGGAGTGGTCACTGCCATATCGACCAGGCGATCGAAACCATTCTCAAACCTCTTCCCCGACAGCGGCCTCACGAGCCGCTCGCTCGGCGCTGTCGGCACGCGCTGACATGGCACGTAGACTGCGGAGCGCCAGCAACGTGGCCACTGTGAAGATCACCGTGCCGAACAAGGCCGGGAAGCGTAGATCCAGTCGGCCCAACATACCCCCCAAAAGCGCGCCGACCGGGAGCAGGCCCATGCTCAACATCATCTTGGCGCTCATCACCCGCCCCATCAGGTGCTCCGGCACGGTCAGCTGAAGGATACCCGCTGATAGCACGCCTCCCAGTGTGCTCGCCCCAGCGACCAGTGCCCAGGCCACAGCTGCGACGATCGGGTTCGGCGCGAAAGCGAATAGCGCGCAAAACACCGCTTGGGCGAAGAAACCACCGGTGATCGTCCAGAACCGGCCGACCTTGGCCGCTGCGCGTGAGGCCAGAGCGGCACCACCGATGGCCCCCACCGCTGCCACGGCCAGGAACACACCGAACAGGGCCTCGGGTACACCGAAGTGATTCTGAACGATCAGGACGAACACGGCGGCCACCGCTCCGGCACCGAGGTTGATCACCGCGCCGAATACCACGAGGACACGCAGTGGAGGATCGGTCCAGATAGTCTGGAGACCCTCGCCAATCTGTGTGAACACCGAACGCACCGTGCCTGGGGAGTCCGCTTTGGGTGCGACTGCCGGACGCTGGGCAGCAAGAGGAAGTCCGAGCAGGATGAGTGCACCCAGTACGTAGGCTCCGGCGTTCACCGCTAGCGGAAGGGCTGCCGCCACGACGAACAGGAATCCGCCGAGAGGGGAGCCGATGAACTCCTGTACGACCTCTCGGCCCCCTACCAGGCGCCCGTTGGCACGGTCCAGAGAGCCACGCGCGATGACGGGCAGCACTGAGCGTCCGGAGATGTCGTAGACGATCTCACAGCTCATGACGAAGAACATCACCGCGTAGAGTACGGCGATCTCGCTTCCACCCATGGCTACGAACACGGCGAGTGCGACGACCGCCCCGCTTCTCATGAGGTTGGCCATTACCATTGCCCGGACCCGGTTGACTCGATCCACAAGCACACCCGCGAAAAGACCGAACAGCAACCAAGGGGCATACCGTGCAGCAGTGAGACCTGCTACGGCCAAGGGATCATTGGTCATTGCGGCCGCGATCATCGGTATAACGGTCAGCATGACACCGTCGGCTAAGTTGCTCGCCATCGCGCCAGCCCAAAACCTGTGGAAAGCGGAAGTGAGTTTCGGAGGCTGTACTGTGTCCCGCTCTGGGGTAGGGAAATTTTTGGACATGTGTACCTTTTTCTGTGTGCTTGGGCGAGTCGTTGTATGTGCTACCGCTGTCTGCTGCACGCATCCTATATCGCTAACCGTCTGAAGTGCTTATCCGCGTTCCGTGCAGTTCAGCGGCCTGGAGCACTGGATTTGTGATTTAGCTGGGTAGACATGTGTCCGTCTGGTGATCGTTTCGTACTGGGTTCTTTAGAGCGTGTTTGAGGAGGGTCAGGAAATGAGGTCCTGGCTTGTCCAAGCACGCTGACGAACGGCATCTCGCCCTCGTGCGAGGCGGCGGGCCATCTGGCCGATCGCGGCCCAGCGCACCATCGCCTCGGACACCGCGGGGTCACGCTCGTAGTTCCTGGCCAGACGCCGGTGGGCGGTCAACCACGCCAGCGAGCGCTCCACCACCCACCTGCGCGGGATCACCGCGAACCCCACCTGGCCAGGAGCCTTGCGCACGATGTGCACCATCGTTCCCACGAACCTCTCGGCCCAGGCCACCAGCCTCCCCGCGAACCCCGCATCGGCGAACACGAACCGCACCGGCGTGCACAAGTACAGGCTCAACAGGGTGGTCCTGGCCCCGTCCCGGTCCTGAACCGACGCGGCCATCACACACACCACCAGCAACAACCCCAGAGTGTCGGTGACGATGAACCTCTTGCGACCGTTGACCCTCTTGCCCGCGTCATAGCCCCGGGTCCCCTGACCGACGGTGTCGGCACCCTTCGTGCTCTGGGAGTCGATGACCCCGGCCGAGGGCTCGCCCCACGCCCTTGCGCGGTGCGCAGCCGACGGCGCAGCACGGCCATGACCTGCTCAGTCACCCTGGCTTCCTCCCAGCGGGAGAAGTACCAGTACACGGTCTGCCAAGGCGGGAAGTCCACGGGCAGATGCCGCCAGGAGCAGCCGATGCGCACTACGTAGAGGATCGCGTCCACTACATCGCGGCGGGGATGCTTCTCAGGTCGGCCACCGGTGTTGGCCGGTGGGAGTAGGGGTTCGATCAGGGCCCATTGGTCATCGGTCAGGTCAGAGGGGTAGGTCGGACGTCGCGCCATGGGGGCCATGCTCGCGGCCTGACGGCGGCAGCGTTGGCGAAGTGCCCGGACCGTTACCCCTTCTCAAACACGCTCTTAGCACGGCTGTTGGAAAGTCGGATGAGAGCGACGTCAGTGCAGGTCATCCCTGAAGAGGCGGGGCCGGTCAAGGAGGTCGAGTGGGCGGGTGAAACCCTCGTAGCCCGCCCAGCGGTAGGCCTTGGGGATACGAGCGCGGGTGTTCCCCAAGGCCGGGTAGTTAACGTTCCTGCGCTCCACGCAAGTAGTACATGCCAGTGGCGCTGACCCACAGGAAACACAGACAACGGAGCCCTGTAGGACAGGAAGTCGACCAAGACCACCCTGCCCCCAGGAACTCCATTGCCCCACCATTCTCCCCCATCCACCGCCCTGACCACCATCCACCACACGGTCACCCTCGCCGCGGGCGTGTTCGCGCCCGGCCACCTCGGAGCGCTGACCAGCGTCATCGGCTTCGACCTCGTCGATGCGGTGCTGGAACAGACCCGCACCGTCCAGCAACGGCTGCGCGCCCTGCCCTCCTGGCTGTAGGTTCTCAGCGATTTTGTCCTCGAGAGGCATCTCGGCCTGGCGAGATGCTCTGATGTCTCAACGAGGCGTCCCCTAACTCGTCTCATCGTGTTGTCCAGTTCTTCATCCGTTGGATCGCCGGCTTCGCCACATCCGAACATCAAATCGGACAGCCTGTCAGATTGATCGCATGAGAACTACCTTCGACACGGGGATCTGCCGGGAGTCGGTCGCCTCCAGCTCATACATGAGATCCCGCAGGACGGGAGGGGGCAGGCTGTCAGAGCGCCTGCTACGCCACCCCCACTTCATCCAGAGCCTGGAAGCGAGCCCTTTCCCTCCTGCTTCTCGTTGCTGAAGCAGGAGGACAACGCGGGTAATCTTCCCGACCCGATGCGGGCAACAGGACCCTTTAGTCTTCCCCGGGTGGAAACTTGACGCCCATGGCTTGTGCTTTCCTAAGGACTTGATTAAGTGTTGCCTCTATGCCAATTTCAGTGAGCATCTTCCAGTATTCATCATCCCTTGGAGATAGTGATGACAGCCGAGTTTCAACATCCGCCTTGACGTATTGGAATATTTCATCCTCGTCTGCCACCTTGAAGCACCAGTCGATCGTTTTCGGGTCAGGTGTCCACATATTCCCCCCAGTAATCCTTTTTTCGCTTTGCCAATTATTGTTGTTATTTTTACGCCCTGATTGAGGTGATCTCAGCGAGTTTGCTTCTCGATATTGGTCAGCGCCAACGCGGCTTGCACGATCATCCCGATCTTGGACGGGCTCATCGTGGTGTGATGCAGCGCTCTCCACCGGCCGGTGAGTACCGCCATCGCACGCTCGCCG
>NZ_JBEYLC010000128.1:0-3866 GCF_040635885.1 Nocardiopsis sp. NPDC006832
GCGGTGCGGGCGGCAACAATCACGCGGCGGGGAAGGAGGGAGAACCCACCCCCACCCCGCCCAACAACCCCAAGACTCCCGACCCGAGGCGCCCCCAACCACCCGAACAACGCCCAACAACCCCAAAGCTCCCAACCTCAGGCGCCCTACGAGCGCCCCACCTACACACCCACCCCACCCCTCACCACTCACTCAGCCTCGGGCATGGCGCACGGCCTCTCGCACCGCAGGGGCGACCTCGGCGGCGAACAGCTCCACCTGCTCCGGGGACTCCTCCACCGGCCCCAGGACGAATGTGTCCATCCCGTACTCCACGGCGAACTCGGTGATGCGCTCCACCCACTGGTCGACCGGACCATCCAAGCCGCCACCGGAGGAGCCGGCCGAATCGCCGATGGTGCCCCACAGGTTGTACACGCGGCGGATGTCGGCCGGGTCGCGGCCGGCCTCGGCGGCGCCCTCGTCGATGCGCGCATGCATGCCGGGAAGCTTGTCGGTGCCCGCGTAGGCGTGGGAGGGCACCCAGCCGTCGGCGACCCTGCCGACCGCTTTGAGCAGACGGGGACCCAGCACGCCCAGCCAGATGCCGATGTCGTGGGCGGGTGGCGGGCCGGGTTTGACCCCGGCCAGGCGATAGTGCTCGCCCTCGAAGCGCACCGAGCGCTGGTCCGACCACAGCAGGCGGATCACCTCGACCGCCTCCAGCAGGGCGTCGGCGGCCTCGCGTGGGCTGCGTCGGGGCCCGCCCATGGCCTCGATCGCCTCCCAGAACCCGCCGGCGCCCAGCCCCAGTTCGAAGCGGCCACCGGAGAGCACGTCCAGGCTCGCGGAGTTCTTGGCGATGATGGCGGGTGGCCGCAGCGGCAGGTTGGCCACGTCCGGGAAGACCCGCAGGCGCTCGGTGCGGGCCAGGACCGTGGCCATCAGCGCCCAGGTGTCCAGGTGCCGGCGTTGGTAGGGGTGGTCCTGGATGCCCACGAAGTCCAGCCCGCCCCGTTCGGCCGCGTCGATCACCGCCCAGGTGCGGTCCAGCTTCGCGGTCTCCGGCGAGGGGAAGACCCCGAATTCGATGTCACGTCCGTAGTCGATGCCCAACGTTCACGCCTCCTGGTTCTCGGCTGCCCTGCGGTCCTGCCCGGTCGGGAGGTGACCACACGCTCAGCGATAGACGAGGTCGGTGTACTCGGGGTGTCGTTCGATCCAGCCCTTGACGAACGGGCACATGGGCAGCACGGACAGGTCACGGGTGCGCACGTCGTCGAGGGCCTCACGAACGAGGGCGCCGCCGATGCCCTTGCCCTCGAAGGCGGGATCGACCTCGGTGTGGGTGAAGGTGATCATGGTGTCGGTGAGGATGTACTCGGCGAAGCCCGCCTCCTCTCCGTCGGAGGTGATCACATAGCGGTTGTTCTCCGGAACGTCCTTGACCTCGGTAGCCACGGGATCCCTTTCGATGTCGGGAGATGTCGGGAACGGGTGTTGGAACCCGGGGGTCCCGCACGGGCACCTATGTTCCCGTGCGACCCCATTGTCACCCTTACCGGGGAGCCTCCACCCCTTGCGGCGCGCGCCCCGTGGACATAGGGTCGCCTTGACATACCGACCAGTCGGTCTAAGGAGTACGCATGACTTCGCGGTTCGGCGGCCGCACCGCCATCATCACCGGTGCCAGTCGCGGTATCGGCCTGGCCATCGCCCAACGCCTCATCTCCGAGGGAGCCCGCGTGTGCGTCACCGCGCGCAAGCCCGATCCCCTCAAGGAGGCGGTCGAGGCCCTGGGCGGCCCCGAACACGCCATCGGGGTCCCCGGGCGCGGCGACGACCCCGAACACCAGGACGAGGCCATCGCCGCCACCAAGGAGGCGTTCGGCGCGGTCGACATGTTCGTCAACAACACCGGGATCAACCCGGTCTACGGACGCATGGTCGACCTGGACCTGGACGCGGCCCGCAAGATCTTCGAGGTGAACGCGCTCTCGGCGGTCTCCTGGGTGCAGAAGGTGTACCGGGCCGGCATGGCCGAGCACGGTGGCTCGATCGTCAACGTCTCCTCCGTGGCCGGTCTCAAGCCCGCCCCCGGGATCGGCTTCTACGGCGCCTCCAAGGCGATGCTCCGACACATCACCGAGGAGTTCGCGGTCGAGCTCGGCCCCGACATCCGGGTGAACGGGGTCGCCCCCGCCGTGGTCAAGACCCGCTTCGCCGAGGCGCTGTACGACGGGCGCGAGGAAGAGGTCTCCTCCCAGTACCCGTTGAAGCGGCTCGGCGTGCCCGAGGACGTCGCCGGCGCGGTCGCGTTCCTGCTCTCCGAAGACGCCTCCTGGATCACCGGCCGCACCCTCGTCCTCGACGGCGGCATGACCCTCACCGGGGGTGTTTGATGCCGCTGGACCCCAAGAACGCCGGAGTGGTCGTCACCGGCGCCGGTAACGGTATCGGCGCGGCCGTGGCCCGCCGGTTGGCCTCCGCCGGGGCCCGGGTGGTCGTCAACGACCTGGACGCCTCCGCGGCCGAGGCCGTGGCCGGTGAGATCGGCGGGATCGCCGTGCCCGGTGACGCGGCCTCCGAGGCGGGGGTCACCGCACTCATCGCCGAGGCCGACGCCCACCTGGGCGGCATCGACCTGTACATGGCCAACGCGGGGATCGCCCGCAGCGGCGGCCCGGAGGCCCTCGAATCCGACTGGGAGGCCTCCTGGCAGGTCAACGTGATGTCGCACGTGCGCGCCGCCCGTGAACTCCTGCCCGGGTGGTTGGAGCGCGGCCGGGGTCACTTCGTCACCACCGCCTCCGGGGCGGGTCTGCTCACCATGCTGGGCAGCGCGCCGTACTCGGTGACCAAGCACGCCGCCCTGTCCTTCAGCGAGTGGCTGTCGGCCACCTACGGGGACCGCGGGATCACCGTGCAGTGCCTGTGCCCGCTGGGCGTGCGTACCGGCATGCTCGACGACGCCGGTGACCAGGGTCAGGCCATCCTCTCCCCCGGGGCGATCACGCCCGAGGAGGTCGCCGACACCGTGCTGGTGGCCCTGAGCGATGGCCGGTTCCTGATCCTGCCGCACCCGGAGGCCGCCGACTACTACGCGGCCCGAGCCACCGACACCGACGCCTGGCTGGTGGGGATGCGCCGTATCCAGGCCAAGGTGTTCGCCGAGGAGGAGACCGAATGAGCGACGGGAACGAGGGTGGACTCCCCGGCCTGGACCTGGACCGGTTGCGCTCCTACCTGGACCGGGAGGTCCCCGGCCTGGTGTCGGGCCCGCTAACCGGTCGGGTGGTCACCGGCGGCAGGTCGAACCTGACCTACGTGGTCACCGACGGCACCGGGACGTGGGTGGTGCGCCGCCCGCCCCTGGGGCACGTGCTGGCCACCGCGCACGACATGTCGCGCGAATACCGGGTGATGACGGCGCTGCGCGAGACCGACGTGCCGGTTCCGCGCACCCACCACCTGTGCGAGGACACCGAGGTGTTGGGCGCCCCGTTCTACGTCATGGAGTACGTGGGCGGGACCGCCTTTCGCACCCAGGAGGAGATCGCGCCGCTGGGCCCCGACGGCGTCCACGCGGTCGCCGAACGACTGGTCACCACCCTGGGCCGGCTGCACGCCATCGACCCCGCCACGGTGGGCCTGGCCGACTTCGGTCGCCCGGACGGGTTCCTGGAGCGCCAGGTGCGCCGGTGGAGCAAGCAGCTGGAGGCCTCGCGCAGCCGGGACATCCCCGGTATCGACGAACTCCGCGACCGGTTGGCGCGGTCCATCCCGGAATCGTCCGCGCCCGCGATCGTGCACGGCGACTACCGGCTCGACAACGTGCTGGTCACCGACGACGGCGAGCTCACAGCGGTACTCGACTGGGAGATGGC
>NZ_JBEYLC010000129.1:0-3775 GCF_040635885.1 Nocardiopsis sp. NPDC006832
GCTACGAGCGCAAGGCTGAGCACTTCCTCGCGTTCGCCGGCATCGCCTGCACATTGATTTGCTTCCGCAGACTCACCAAATGAGATGAGCTCTAAATCCTGTAGTAATCCTCTAAGGAACCGCTATTTCATCAGGTGAAGTCACCGACCACCCGACACATCCGGCGAAACACGCTGACCTGGAGGGCTTCCCGCGCTGCTCCAGGAGGAGGACCGCCAGACTAGCGCCCGCCTGAGGCTCCAGGAACCCCGTTCTCACCTGCGAATTTGCCAACCGATTACTTCTGATGAAAGATCCTTTCGTTTGATGTAATCGGTGGAAGGTGGCGGAGCGTGACCCGAAACGGCACGGTGCCAGGGGCGGCGGGGCTGCATCTGGTCGGTGGGACCACGCTGCTGCGCCCCGAGGAACAGGTCGCCGAGGCGATGCTGGAAGGCTGGCGCAATCAGCAGATGGCCCGCAACCTGGCCCTGTCCACGATCGAGGGTCGCCACAACGCGGTGCAGGCGTTCACCCGCCACGCTGACGCCTTCCCCTGGCAGTGGTCTGCGCAGATGGTCGACGAGTGGCTCGGGGACCTGCGAGCCGTCCGCCACCTGAAACAGTCCACCCTGCGCAACTACGCCGAGGCCGTCCGCTCCTTCTGCGCCTTCCTCACCGACCCCGCCTACGACTGGGCCGCCGAGTGCGAGAAGAGGTTCGGCACCCACCCCGTCCAGGTCTGCCACGAGTGGAACACCGCCCACCACCTGCAAGAATCCGAAGCCGACCCCTCCAAGAGGGCCTTCACCCGCGCTGAACTCCTGGCCTTCTTCGACCACGCCGACGACCAGGTCCACCGGGTGCGCGGGGCCGGCCGCAAGGGCTGGCTGCCCGCCTTCCGCGACGCCACCCTGTTCAAGACCGCCTACGCCTACGGGCTCCGCCGCCGCGAGGTGCGCATGCTCGACCTGGCCGACTTCGGCCCCAACCCCCACGCCCGCGAGTTCGGCGGCTACGGCGTTTGCTACGTGCGCTGGGGCAAGGCCATGAAGGGTTCACCGCCCAAGCGCCGCAGCGTCTTGACCGTCGGCCCGCGCGAGGGGATCGGCGGGATGGACTGGATCGTGGACGTGCTGGACCAGTGGGTCGAGGAAGCCCGCCCGGCCTGCACCCACGCCGACTCCCCGGCGCTGTGGCCCTCCGAGCGCGGGCCCCGCATCGGGTTCTCGCAGATGAACACCCGCTTCGCCGCCTACCGTGACGCGATCGGCCTCGACCCGGGCCTGGACCTGCACTCACTGCGGCGCTCCTATGTCACGCACCTGATCGAGGACGGCTGGGACCCCCGGTTCGTCCAAGAACAGGTCGGCCACGAACACGCCTCCACCACCTCCCTCTATACCTGCGTCTCCTCGGACTTTCGCACCCGGACCCTGCGCAAGGCGATGGATGCCACGATGAAGACGGCCCTGGACACCGGAAGGACGAAGCGATGAAGCGGCAGGTCAGCTACCAATGGCGGTTGCGGGAGGTCATGGCCGAACACGGCATGTTCACCGCCACCGACCTCTCCCGCCCTTTGGCCGAACGCGGCATCGCGTTGTCCTCGGTCCAGGTCTGGCGCCTAGTCACCCAGAGCCCCGAACGGCTTTCCCTGCCGGTCCTGGCCGCGCTCTGCGACATCTTCGAGTGCACCCCCGCCGACCTCATCGCCACCCGGGCCGAGAACGCCGCCCCGCGGCGCACCGCCACCGGCGAAACGGCGGGCTCGGCCGACGGAGTCGTTCCGCTGCGGCCCAAGAGCGCCCGGATCGATCCGAACGGTGGGTAGACCCTGCACCCTGGCCGAGAAGGTGGACGCGCTCTTGGACGACGGCACCGGGCGGCCGAATCCGCAGTTGGAGCCGCTGCGGGAAGCGATCCTGGCCATGCCCCGGCACCGGAGCGCCTCAGCCTGGATCCGTGGCCCCAAAGCCCGCCTGCTCCTGCGCGAGCTGGCGGAGGGCAGCCTGCCACTCACCCATCGGGCTTTCCGCGAACACCCCGAGTGGCGGGCCGCCGCACACCTGCGCGACCTGCTCATGGCCTGCGCTCTCCTGCCCCGGGCCGACAAGTACCTGCTGCACTACGAGAGCTGGCTGCACCGCCGCTTCAGCGAGCTCCACGGCCAGTCGCACCTTCCGCTCCTAGAGCAGTTCGCGACCTGGCACCAGATGCCCAAGCTCCGCGCACGAGCCGAGCGCCGGCCCTTGACCCCCAGCACTGGGATGCACGCAGCGCAGCAGTTCAACCGAGCCCACGAGTTCCTCATCTGGCTGGATGAGCAGGATCTGGCTCTGGGAGTGGTGGGTCAGGCTGAGATCGACCGTTGGCACGTCACACACCCCCTGCACCAACAACGCGCTTTGAGGGCCTTCCTGACCTGGGCGCGCGACACCAGCCGCACCCCCGCGAAGCTGACCTTCCCCCGGCTGGCGATCACCGAAGGCCAACGGCTCACCCAGCATCGACGGCTCGAACTCCTACGCCGGGTCCTGGACGAGAAGGCAGGCCCCTTGCGCTCCCGGGCAGCGGCCTGCCTGATGCTGCTCTTCGCTCAACCCGCGAGCCGCATTGTCCTGCTGACCACCGACGACATCACCAAGGACACCGACGGCCAGGTGCTCATTCGCCTCGGAGACCCACCGACTCCGGTCCCCGAACCGTTCGCTGACCTGCTGCTGCGGGCCGCAGCGGAGCGAGCCAACATCAACACCGCGAACGGCGGCGTTTCCTGGCTTTTCCCGGGTACTCGGGCAGGGCGCCCTCTTCACCCGCACAGCCTCGCCGACCTGATCCGCGACATCGGCATCCCCGGAACAGCGGTGCGCTCCTCCGCACTGCGCCAACTCGTGCTCCAGGCCCCCGCACCGGTCATCGCTCGAGCGCTGGGGTTCCACGACAAGACCACCACCCGAGTCGTTGCCCAGGCTGGCGGGACCTGGAACCGCTACGCCCCCAGCGACTACGCATAGCCTTAGGAGACATTTCGCGTTGGAGGCTGTCTTGCACCCCAGAAAATAATACTCTTAGTGAGGTTCACTGCGGGGAATTTTATGCAGAGGATGGTCCTTGACGTCCTTCCAAGCGCCTTTTGTTCGCACCCATCGATAACCGAACAGGCTTTCCTCGTGACGCTTTTGTAGGCGCAGGGATGAAAACTTCCAGGACCATCGCTGGTAGCGAAGGTTCGGCCTCATGCTTTGCCGCCAGCCGTGTCGACGAAGCGGCCGGAGTGTAGTCCACTGGATCTCGACCCAGGCGTCTCCTTGTTCCTGAGCAGGAACCCTAACTGCAGCTTTAACCGGATCGGCGCCCCCGGTCATGACGCTTCTCCATCGTTCCTGCCAAGGCGTCATGGGTGTGCAGCCCACGAACTCCACCGACACATCATGGACGATAGCGTCTCCTTCGCAGAAGACAGAGACGTGGTCTGTGTGCTCATCACTTGGCTTCAACATATGTTTCGCACTCGGATCCTTGAGGGATGGATTCAACTCCCTGGAATGGCGCACCAACCAAGTATGTTGCGGCTGCACCCGCCACTCCAGGCGAGCCGCTAGGACGGCGGCGATGGTCGCGGCTGCGGTGAGGCAAGCCACCAGAATGTTCAGCAGCATGTGTACGCCCTGGGGGATCGGAGTTGCGCGAAGCATGGAGTGAGCCTTTTTCATCCTGAAGGTGCAGGTCACAGCCCCGTACCGGTCTCCCCGAACCCCTTCTGAACAGCAAGAAGCCCCTGGTAGGTGGGTTA
>NZ_JBEYLC010000130.1:0-3479 GCF_040635885.1 Nocardiopsis sp. NPDC006832
CCCCCCCCCCCCCCCCCGCCGCCGCCCCCCCCCCCCCACGCCGCAGACCACCGACGAACGGAGAACCCGCAGTGACTCGCACACCCCAGGCCGCCGCCGAGCAGGCCGCAACCGAATTGCGTGAACGTACCGGTGTGGACGGCTACGACATCGCCCTGGTGATGGGCTCGGGGTGGGCGCCCGCCGCCGACCTGCTCGGCGACGCCGAGCACGAGCTGCCCTCCTCGGAGCTGCACGGTTTCCTGAAACCGGCCGTGGACGGCCACAGCGGCACCATTCGCTCCATCGGTGACGGCGACCGGAACATCCTCGCGTTCTTGGGCCGCACCCACCTGTACGAGGGCCACGGAACCGACTCCGTCGTGCACGGTGTGCGCACCGCCGTCGCCGCCGGGGCCCGCAAGATCGTGCTCACCAACGCCGCGGGCGGCATCAACACCGACTACGCCGTCGGTTCCCCGGTGCTGCTCTCCGACCACATCAACATGACCGCGAAGTCGCCGCTGTCCGGTGCCGACTTCGTCGACCTGAGCCGGACCTACAGCCCCGAACTGCGCGCGATCGCCCATGACGTGGTCCCGGACCTGCGCGAGGGCGTCTACGCGGCCATGCCCGGCCCGCACTTCGAGACGCCCGCCGAGGTCCGCATGCTCCGGGCCCTGGGCGCCGACCTGGTCGGTATGTCCACCGTGCTGGAGGCCATCGCCGCCCGCGCGGCCGGCGCCCAGGTGCTCGGCCTGTCCCTGGTCACCAACATCGCCGCGGGTCTGGAGGGCGCCAACCTCGACCACCAGGAGGTCCTGGCGACCGGACGCGACTCCGCCCAGGCCGTCGGTCGCGTGCTGGCCGACATCGTCGCCAAGGTCTGACCGAACGATCTCGCCCGCGGCACCGCGGGCGAGATCATCGGCACGCCCCACCATCAGCGGCTCCATCCGGAAGGTTCTGCCTTGACCGCCACCGAACTCCTCGCCCGGGCCCGGGACTGGTACGCCCAGGACCCGGACCCCGTCACCCGGGACGAACTGTCCGACCTGATCGTCCGAGCCGAGACCGGGGACGACGCCGCCCTGGCCGACCTGGGGGACCGGTTCGCCACCAAGCTGGAGTTCGGCACGGCCGGTCTGCGCGGTGAGCTCGGGGCCGGGCCCAACCGGATGAACCGGGTGGTGGTCATGCGCGCCGCCGCGGGCATCGCATCCTGGCTGGGGAAGGGCGGCAAGCACGTGGTGATCGGTTACGACGCCCGGTACCGGTCGGCGGACTTCGCCCACGACAGCGCCGCCGTCCTCACCGGGGCCGGTCACCGCGTGTCCTTGCTGGCGGAGCCGTTGCCCACCCCGGTGCTCGCGTACACCCTGCGCGACCTGGGCGCGGACGCGGGGATCGTGGTCACCGCCAGCCACAACCCGCCCAAGGACAACGGCTACAAGGTGTACGTGGGCGGTCCCGGGGACGACGCCGGCAGCCAGATCGTCTCCCCGGTGGACGCAGAGATCTCCGCCGCCATCGACGCGGTCGGTCCCGTGGGCGACCTGCCGTCGGGGCGGGACTGGACGGTGTTGGGACCCGAGGCGCTGGAGCGCTATCTGGACGCGGTCACCGCGCTGCCCCTGGGCCGGGACCGGGACCTGTCGGTGGTCTATACGGCCATGCACGGTGTGGGCGGCCGGGTGCTGGTGGAGGCGGCCCGTCGCGCCGGGTTCGTCGCCCCCACGGTGGTCGCCGAACAGTTCGAACCCGACCCCGCCTTCCCCACGGTGGACTTCCCCAACCCGGAGGAACCCGGCGCCATGGATCTGGCGTTGGCCCTGGGCGAGCGGACCGGCGCGGACCTGATCGTGGCCAACGACCCCGACGCCGACCGGCTCGCCCTGGGGGTCCCCGGATACGGGATGCTCACCGGCAACGAGGTGGGCGGGCTGCTCGCGCGGTACGTCCTCGACCACACCAACGGTGCCGAACGGGTCGTGGCCACCTCCATCGTCTCCTCCAGCCTGCTGGAGAAGATCGCCCGCGCCCGTGGCGTGCACTACGAGGAGACCCTCACCGGGTTCAAGTGGCTGGCCAGGGCCGGCGCGCCGGGACAGCGGCGGGTGTTCTCCTACGAGGAGGCCCTGGGCTACTGCGTGGGCGGCGACACCGGGAGGCCGGTCGCGGACAAGGACGGGATCGGTGCCGCGCTGATGGCGATGGCCCTGGCCGCGACGGCCAAGCGCGAAGGGCGAACCCTCCTGGACCTGATCGACGAGCAGGCCCGCGAGTTCGGCCTGCACCTGAGTGATCAGCTCTCGGTGCGGGTGCGGGACCTGTCGGAGATCTCCGCGGCGATGCGGCGGTTGCGCGCCGAACCGCCCACCGCGTTCGGTCCCTTGAAGGTGTCGGGGGTCGTCGACTTCGCCGGCGGTCACGAGGGGCTGCCGCCGACGGACGCGCTGCGCTTCGAACTCCAGGGCGCGGTGTGGGGGCGGGTCACGCTGCGCCCCTCGGGTACCGAACCCAAGCTGAAGGCCTACGCCGAGGTGGTGTCGGGGGTCGGGGGCGACGTCGCGGCCATCCGCGCGCAGGGCTCGAAGGTGCTGTCCGAGCTGATGGCCTCGGTCGCCGAAGTGGTCAGGGGATGATCGGGGCGGGGTTCACTCCGCGTCCTCGGTGGGTTCGACGACGGGGCGGTGTACGACCTCGTCTATGACGGTGAGGGTCTGGGTCGAGGTGACTCCGGGGAGCGCCTGGAGCCGGGTCAGGATCAGATCGCGCAACTGGTTGGTGTTGGCGACCCGGACGAGCAGGACGATGTCGGCGGATCCGACCACGTACCAGCAGTACTCGATCTCCGGGTAGGAGGAGAGGATCTCCCGGTTGGCGCGCCAGTCGGGCTGGCTGCCGGAGATGAGCACGAGCGCGGTGACGCCCAGACCCATCTTGGAGTGGTCGGTCACCACGGAGTAGCCGCGGATGACGCCTTCATCGGTGAGCCGCTTGATCCGGTTGTAGGCCGTCGCGCGGGAGACGTTGGCCAGTGCGGCGATCTCCGTGATGCCGGTTCGAGCGTCCTTGGCGAGAGCGCTCAGGATGGTCTGGTCGGTCGAGTCCGGCCGCCGGCCGTTCCTGCGCTGGTCGCCCATGGCCATTGCGTGCTCCTCGTGTGCTCTTGTCGTAGTGCTCGGCTCCTTGCTGTCAACGTTGACAGGGAGCTAAGGAAATACCAGGTGAACGTTGTTCTCGTCCATTGAAATCTCAGTCGGCGAGATACGGGCGCGGGTTCGGGCGATGAGGGTCGGGGGACGGGGGATGCGCTCCGGAACTCTTGTGCGAATCACCAAGCGGCGAACGCGTTGGTGGACGATCGACTGTACTCATGGTTGACGCGCGGGATGAGTGGTGGGTTTCCCCCGACTGGTCGGTAACTACACCGCGGTGTCCTGAATCAGACATATTTTCTCGCCGAATCGGCCATTTCGGTGCTATTTGTCGTAACT
>NZ_JBEYLC010000131.1:0-3390 GCF_040635885.1 Nocardiopsis sp. NPDC006832
GTGGTGTTGTCGGTTGATGAGTTGGTGTTGCGGCCGGCTGGTGGGTTGGTGTCGGGTGGTGGGCCGTTGTACGGCTTGTCCTGGACACCGACCGAACCGACCACGACCGAAACCTCCGACGGCCCGGACGGCGCGACCGTGCGCTTGGACCCCGGAGCCGGAGCGGACGCACTGGGTACGTTGTCCGACCCGATCCCATCGACGGTGGTGGTCCCCCTCCGGACCTGGGAGGGCGATCTCACGGAGGCCCCGGCCGCTGCCAGGGCCGCCACCGCGAGCGCACTCGAACTCCTTCGGACCTGGATCGCGGACGAGAGGTACGCCGACTCCCGACTCGTCTTCGCCGTCACGGTCCCGACCATCGAAGCGGTCGATGACGACATCGTCACCGCGGCCGTGAGAGGTCTGGTCCGTGCGGCCCAGAACGAACACCCGGGCCGTTTCGGATTGGTCTTCACCGACGATCCGACGACGATGTCTCCCGCCCTCGACCTGTTGGACCGGGAGACCGAACTCCTGATGTGGGAGGGAGAACCGCGGGCCCGCAGAATCACGCGGTCGGTCGAGAGCGACTCGTCCGAGACACCGGCGCTCGACGGCACGGTCCTGGTCACCGGGGCCACGGGGACACTGGGCGGCCTGGTCGCGCGACACCTGGTCGAACGACATGGCGTACGCGGACTGGTCCTCGCGGGACGAAGGGGTGCCGAAGCCCCCGGCATGGCCGAGCTCGCCGACGAGCTCGGGGCCCAGGGAGTGGAGGTACGCGTCGTCTCCTGCGACGTGACGGACGCCCACTCGGTGGCGGCGGCACTCGAAGGGGTTCCCGCGGAACTCCCGCTCAAGGCGGTGGTCCACGCGGCGGGCCTGCTGGACGACGGTGTCGTCTCCGGGCTCGACCCCGATCGGATCGCGCACGTCCTCGCACCCAAGCTCGATGGCGCGGTGACCCTGTGGCACCAGGTCAAGGACCTCAAGCCGTCGGCCTTCGTGCTCTTCTCCTCGGTGTCGGGGACCCTCGGCGGGGCCGGGCAGGGAGCCTACTCGGCGGCCAACTCCGCGTTGGACGCGTTGGCCTCGCGACTGCGGAGCGAGGGTGCTCCGGCGACCTCGGTGGCCTGGGGTGTCTGGGGCGAGGACAGTGAGATGACCGCCAAGCTGAGTGACGCGGACCGCAAGAGGGTCTCGCGGTCCGGTATCGAGGTTCTGCGGACCGATGAGGCCCTGGAGCTCTTCGACTCGTCTCTGGCCTCGGGTGCGGCGTTCGTGGCGGCGGCCAAGTTCGCCTCCCGTCAGCTACGGGACGCCGAATCGGACGGCTTCCTTCTGCCGATCCTCCGCGACCTCGTCCCACGTTCGAGTAGGGCGCTTCCGGTCGCGACCGCCGCTGACGAGGAACCCGGTTCGGGTACGGCCTCTCTGCCGGAGCGACTGGCGGCGATGGCGGACGAGCAGCGTCGGGAACTGTTGCGGGGCCTGGTCGGGCAGACCGCGGCGACGGTGCTGGGCTATTCCGGTGCCGATGCGGTCGACCCGGATCGAGGGCTCCTCGACATCGGGTTCGACTCGCTCACGGCGGTCGAGCTCCGTAATCGCCTGGGGAAGGCGACCGGGCTTCGACTCCCCGTGACCCTGCTCTTCGACTACCCCACCGTTCTGGGGATCGCGGACCACCTGTACGAGGAACTCATGCCGGATCCTGACGCGGCCCTGCGTGACCGTCTCGACTCCCTGGAACGCCAGATCCGGGAGATCGCCGAGGACGAGTCCGCACGAGAGCGATTGCGGACCCGGTTGCGAGCCGTTCTCGACGTGGAGCCCCAGGGCGACGAGGAGTCGGGCGTGGTCTCTCGGATCGAGTCCGCGAGTGATGACGAGATGTTCGCCTTTATCGACCAGGAACTCGGTGCCGAAGATGAGTGAAGAGAAACTTCGTAGCTACCTCAAGAAGGTCGCGGCCGACCTCCACCGCACTCGCGAACAGCTCAAGAAGGAGCGGGAGGAGCGGAACGAACCCATGGCCATCGTCGGTATGGCCTGTCGCTTCCCCGGCGGGGTCACCACACCCGCAGAACTGTGGGATCTGGTGGACGAGGGGCGAGACGCCATCGCCCCCTTCCCGGAGGACCGTGGGTGGGACGTCGAGTCCCTCTACGACCCCGAGGGAGCGACCCCCGGCAGCTCTTATTGCCGCGAGGGCGGGTTCATCGACACCGCGTACGAGTTCGAACCCGGGTTCTTCGGTATCTCCCCCCGGGAGGCCATGGCCATGGACCCTCAGCAGCGGTTGCTGCTGGAGACCTCCTGGGAGGCGCTGGAGGACGCCGGGTTGAACGCGCATGAGATGCGTGGGAGCGACACCGGGGTCTTCGCGGGGGTGATGTACCAGGACTACACCAGACGGGAACTGGACATCCCCGAGGACCTGGAGGGCTATACCGGCGCCGGTGGGTCGGGGAGTATCGCCTCCGGTCGGGTGTCCTACGTCTTCGGTTTCGAGGGGCCGGCGATCACCGTGGACACGGCGTGTTCGTCGTCGTTGGTCGCGCTGCACCTGGCCACGCAGGCGTTGCGCGAGGGCGAGTGCTCGATGGCGCTGGTGTCGGGATCGATGGTGATGTCGACACCGGTCGCCTTCACCGACTTCAGCCGCCAGGGCGGGCTCGCGCGCGATGGGCGTTGCAAGGCGTTCTCCACCGAGGCCGACGGCACCGGCTGGGGTGAGGGTGTGGGCACTCTCGTGGTCGAACCGCTGTCTCGTGCGCGTGAGCGGGGGCATCGTGTGCTGGGTCTGGTGCGTGGCAGCGCGGTCAACCAGGATGGCGCGTCCAGTGGGTTGACCGCTCCGAACGGTCCCTCGCAGCAGCGTGTGGTGCGGGCGGCTCTGCGTGACGCGGGTCTTTCGGCGGATGACGTGGACATGGTCGAGGCGCATGGGACGGGGACCGCTCTTGGGGATCCGATCGAGGCCGAGGCGTTGCTGAAGGTCTATGGGCGTGAGCGTGAGCGGCCGTTGTGGTTGGGATCGCTCAAGTCCAACATCGGTCACACCCAGGCCGCGGCCGGCGTGGGCGGAATCATCAAGACGGTCTTGGCCCTTCGCCATCGGCGGATGCCCCGCACCCTGCACGCCTCCGTGCCCACACCGGAGGTGGATTGGGAGAGCGGGAACGTGCGCCTCCTGGACGAGGCGCGCCCCTGGGAATCGGTGGGTCGACCCAGGCGGGCGGCGGTATCGAGTTTCGGTTTCTCGGGGACCAATGCGCATGTGTTGTTGGAGGAGGCGCCTGTGGTGGAGGCGTCTGTTTCTGAGGTGCCTGTTTCTGGGGTGTCGGTGGTGCCGTGGGTGTTGTCGGGTCGTGGTGTGGGGGGTTTGCGTGGTCAGGCGGG
>NZ_JBEYLC010000132.1:0-2803 GCF_040635885.1 Nocardiopsis sp. NPDC006832
TGAGGGCGTCGGTCTTCTTCGACATCGGCTCGCGTTGGCCTTCGGTTTCGGGGGTGCTTTCGGGCGTTGGCATCCCATCATGTTCGCGTCGACATGCCAAGGGGGCGTGCGGCGCGTTCCCGGGGTCGCCACCACGAATTCTCACTCGGGCCACTCCCCTCGGGCTCGACGTGCGGGTCTTCCCCGGCCCGAGATTCGGTGAAATCGTCGCAAACGTACGCCAAGCACCGGTTTCTTCCACTGTTGAGGCCCCGCTCGATGCTTCGCTGGTGAACACACACCGCACAGCGAGGGGGCACGATGGTGGAGGAGAGCGCGACGCTTCGACACGCGAGGCCGCGCGGACCGCGCGGCGGATGGTTCCCCCTGGGGATCGCCGTCGCCGCGATCGCGATCCTGGTCGGCGGGTGGGCCGCGGTGAACACCGTCCTGCCCGCCACCACGCCCGTGAAGTCCGGGCACAGCATGGTGATCGCCACCGGTTCCGGGTACCAGGCGAAACTGACCTTCGCCGACGGGTGGGAGCTGCACCCGGGTTCCAGTAGCGCCGGGC
Source organism: Nocardiopsis sp. NPDC006832 (assembly GCF_040635885.1). Taxonomy (NCBI): domain Bacteria; kingdom Bacillati; phylum Actinomycetota; class Actinomycetes; order Streptosporangiales; family Nocardiopsidaceae; genus Nocardiopsis; species Nocardiopsis sp. NPDC006832. The sequence continues at coordinate 554 of NZ_JBEYLC010000132.1, forward strand.
AGCAGTACCAGTTCGGCAATGGGCCGGTACGGCTACGGGTCACCGTGGTCACCCCGCCCGAGAGGTCGTCGGAGACCGCGCTGTGGGAGGGCATGCGCGAGGTCGTTCGGGTGGGCGACCCCTCCGCGAGCCTCACCGATCCCCGTCCGGTGACCGCCGAGTCTGGTGCCGAGGGCCTGACCGGGACCCTGCACAGCAACGAGGACGTCGGCACCGCGACCCTCTTCCCCTCCCCGAACGGAGGCTTCGCCGTGGAGTCCGTGGCCATCGGCGAGGGCAGCGGAGGCGATCTGGCCGACGCGGAGAAGCTCCTCCAGTCCATCAGGTTCGACCGAACGGGAGGAGGGGCATGAGCCACGCACGTCCCGAACCCGAGATCCCGTCAAGGAAGGAAAGGAAGGACGCGCACGTGCCCCCTCCCCGCGATTCGGGTCAAGGTCGAGAGGGCGTCGAAGGGTTGCCCGTCCCACATGAGGATTCTTCTCGGCGCCGGAGTCTCCCACGTCTGGTCACCGCGGTCGTGTTCGGACTGTTGTGCCTGGCCGGGTTCGCGATCATGGTCAACGGCCTCCTCGGGGCCGTACTGGTGTTCTTCGGAGAGGCGGTGCTGTCGGCGCTGGCACTCACCGTGGTCGGCGTCATCGGTTTCTGGTTGCTGCGCCGTATCCGTCCGGTGCGGCCACCGTCGATGACCTTCTCGCTCCTGGCCCTGCTCTGGGGCATGACCGCCGCCGTGGGACTCGCGCTGATCGCCAACAGCAACCTGATGACGATCTGGAACACCCTCGGCGGACTGTCGTTCGGTGAGGCCTGGGGCGCGGCGTTGAGCGCCCCGGTCAACGAGGAACTGATCAAGGTCGCCGGGGTCGTCCTCATCGCCGTCATGGCGCCGCGCGTGTTGCGCGGGCCCGTGGACGGTTTCGTGATCGGCGCCTTGGTGGGTCTGGGCTTCCAACTGGTGGAGGACTTCACCTACACGATGAACGTGATCCCCATGACGGGCGGCATCGACGGACCCGCCGCGGTGCTCCAGACCCTCCTGCTGCGGGTGGGGATCACCGGTCTGGGTTCGCACTGGGCCATGTCGGCGGTGGCGGGCACCGCGGTCGGCCTGATGGTCGCGGCGTCGTGGCGACCCGGTCGACGACACGGGTCGCGGGCGGCCCTACTGCTCTTGGCCGCGATGGGCGTGCACTGGCTCTTCGACTCCCCGATCCTGGGAGGAGTCACCGGAACCGTGCTCAAGTCCCTGTTGGTGTTCCTGATGGCGGTGACCGTCTACTTCGTCGTGCGGCACACCTACCGATCCCGGGTCCGTCGGGCCCTGGCCGAGGAGGGCGAGGAGCTGGGGATGCGCCGTTCCGCCGCGATGGCCCTGGCCGACCGACGCGGGCGCGGCAGGGAACTGCGCCACGTGGCGCACCCGGAGCGGCCGGCGGTGGCGCGCCGGCAGGAACGGCTGGTGGATTTCGCCGAGGATCGGGCCTCGGAGCACCGCGTCCCGTTCCGGGAGTGACCGGGAGTGAGTGGACACGGGTGGGCCCTTGGCACGACGCCGGGGGCCCACTTTTTTCTTCTCCCTTTCTTCTCCGGACAAATAGGGACAACAAACATCCCACACGCCACATGATTCCCATCCTTTTCTTCCTCCCCTTCTTCGAGATCTCGTTCCGATACACACTGGATTCTCCGGTCGCGAAAATGGGAACACCCCTACCCCGCCCGAAATACCCAGGAGAAAGTGACCGAACACCCTTGGCCCGCCCGACGAGAAACGGATATGGGAAATCCCGGAGCCGCGTTGACCAGTAAAGAAAACGGGGAGACGAACTCCAGTGGTCGGATCCTCGTGTTCCACTCCCCCCTGTCCGGAAGCAGCTGCACCACGTCCCTGGCCAATATCGCCTGGAACATCGCCAGTACCGGACGCAGCGTCCTGCTCGTGGACTTTCACCTGCGCGATCCGGAGCTGCGGGAGTACTTCGCGCCGCTGTTCACCCTGCGCGGCGAGCCCCAACACGGGATCGTCGACATGGTCACCGAGATCATGGCCCAGACCCAGGTTCCGGGCGCCGACCCGGCCCAGGTGTGCCGCCAGGGCACCGAGCTGCACCACCGCATCGACCGCCTGAGCCGATGGACGGTGATCCCCGGGGTCCCCGAGGGGGAGATCGGTTACCTGGGTCCCGGCGGACGCGACCCCGAACAACGGATCCTGCTACAGAACATCCACAACGCGCGCTTCGCGAC
>NZ_JBEYLC010000133.1:0-2360 GCF_040635885.1 Nocardiopsis sp. NPDC006832
AAATAATCAAAAAAATAATAAAAAAGACAATTTCTATATTATTTCAATAGAAATTGTCTTTTTTTACTTATCCTGGGACTTTATGTCCCACACTCATTAAGTCCCATCCAACTAGAAATAGGACTTAAACATTTAGAAGTTAAAACTTTTCTAAAGTTCGAGTCCTTACGAGTATAATAAAATGATAATAGCATGTTGAGTTGTTGGTAGGTCTAGCGTAGATAGATAAGTCATTTTATTATACTCCTTTCGTTGAATGGTCATTTATTCTTAATAGTTTGAATTGTTTTAAAATTTGATAAATTCAATTTACTACATGTGGTGAATTGTGTCAATAATAAATTTAGAATTTTCTAAAAATTTATAGAGGACAAGCTTAAATATTTTACGAAGAAATTTGAATTAAAATTTGTTACAATGAATAAGTTAATAAACCATGTAGAAATGTTTATATATCTTTAAATATAGAGATAATTTGATTTTAAATAATCATATATAGGAGAGTAAAAATTGATAACTATTCACAATTTAAATGAAATGGATAAATTTGCTCAAATACTTGTAAAACATTTAAGTGCTAAGGACTTGATTTTATTAAATGGTGACCTAGGAGCAGGGAAAACTACATTAACGCAATTTATAGGAAAAGCGTTAGGTGTTAAAAGAACGATAAACTCACCAACATTTAATATAATCAAATCTTATACAGGTTCAAGCATACGATTACATCATATGGACTGTTATCGACTTGAAGGTGAGGAAGATGATTTACGTCCTGTTCCCTCAAGAGTCTCGCCAAAATACTTTGTATTCATATGTAATTTTACATTAAAATACTTTAAAAAAATAAGGCCCTTTCGTATAATTTAATAAACATCACTAAACTAAATTAACGAGGTGCCTTATGTATAAAGATTATAACATGACTCAACTTACTCTACCAATGGAAACTTCAGTTCTTATCCCCACAAATGATATTTCACGACATGTAAATGATATTGTAGAAACAATTCCCGAGACTGAATTCGATGAATTCAGACATCATCGAGGTGCAACATCATACCATCCAAAAATGATGTTAAAAGTAGTTTTATATGCCTACACCCAATCTGTGTTTTCAGGACGTAAGATAGAAAAATTACTCAATGATAGTATCCGAATGATGTGGCTATCACAAAATCAAAAGCCTTCTTATAAAACGATTAATCGATTTAGAGTAAATCCCAAAGTAGACGCTTTATTAGAATCATTATTTATTCAATTTCATAGTCAGTGTTTGAAACAAAATCTTATTGATGATCAGGCCATTTTTATTGATGGTACGAAAGTTGAGGCAAATGCCAATCGATATACATTTGTATGGAAAAAGAGTATTCAAAACCATGAGTCAAGAATGAATGAAAACTCTAAAGCACTCTATCATGAATTGGTGATAAATAAAATCATACCTGAGATTAAAAAAGATCATGATAATGACTTAACAAAAGAAGAAATAGATTTGATTGGTAGTCATTTAGATAAAGAAATCGAAGATTTAAACCAACATATCGATAATGAAAAATGTACTAAAATAAGAAAACAAATACGGCTCAAAAGAACTAAAATTAAAAAATACAAAAAGCAAATTAATGATTACTCTCAGCGAAAGCATAAATACGAAGTCCAAAAATCTATTTTAAAGGATAGAAATAGTTATTCTAAAACAGATCACGATGCCACATTTATGAGAATGAAAGAAGATCATATGAAAAATGGACAACTTAAACCGGGGTATAATTTACAAATAGCGACAAATTCTCAATTTGTTTTATTTTATAATGTGTATCAAAATCCGACTGATACAAGAACAATGATACCTTTTTTAAATACAATACAAGAGACCTACGGTCATTTACCTGAATATATTGTAGCTGACGCAGGTTATGGTAGCGAAGCCAATTATATGGCAATTATAGATAATTTTAATCGAACGCCACTCATAACTTATGGAATGTTTATAAAAGATAAAACTAAAAAATATAAAAGTGACATCTTTAATACTCAAAATTGGGATTATGACGAAATTAACGATGAATTCATTTGTCCGAATAATAAAAGACTAGGATTTAAAAGATATGCCTATCGTCATGATAAATATGGTTTTAAACGAGACTTTAAATTATATGAATGTGATGATTGTTCAGAATGCCCTCTGAAACAACAATGTATGAACTTCAATTCAAAAACAAATAAAAAAATAATGAAAAATTATAATTGGGAATATTTTAAAGCCCAAATTAATAAAAAGCTTTCAGAACCAAAAACAAAAACCATCTACAGTCAAAGAAAAATTGATGTGGAGCCTGTTTTTGGATTTATGA
>NZ_JBEYLC010000134.1:0-2305 GCF_040635885.1 Nocardiopsis sp. NPDC006832
GCCATGCCACGAAATTAGCATCATGCTAGCAAGTTAAGCGAACACTGACATGATAAATTAGTGGTTAGCTATATTTTTTACTTTGCAACAGAACCTTATGTTCTTATCTCAAAAAATAAAGTAGCAATTTGTAATTTGTATAACTGTATTTAAAATTATGAAATGAAAAACTTCTATTGTGCAAAGAAAGTAATATTATTAAGATTAAGAATGTTTTGAGAGAAACTAACATAAAAGAGTAGTATACTTTTAGTCGTTATAGAACATCAACATTAAATCTTAGATGTTTTAATATTATTTTTCATTTTTAGATGAATTACCGTTTGACGTAGAATTAAACTTCTCTTCTTGACTAGTTATTCTATTTTTAGATTTATCTTTTTGAAAACGATCGCTATGAGAAGTATTATCTTCATTATACAATCCTTCTTTTGGTGGATTATATATTTTGCTATTAGCTTTATGTTCTTCGAATCTTCTTTTTTCATCTTCGGTTGAAATGTCAATTGGTTGTGACGTTGAACCATCTGCTTTATTTACCCATACTGCTAATCTGATTGGATAACCATCTGCATGTGCACTCATAAATTCTATAAAATATCTTTCATTGGTGCTTTTGTTATACAAGGTTTTTACTTCATCCATAGAATGGCCACCAGAAACAAACTTTTCATAAACAATTTTTTCTGCTTCTCGAGGGGTTATTTGATGAGAGTTTTCTCGTTCTTGACTTTGATAATTATTAAAATTTTGATTATTAGTAGTTTTTTGTTGGTTATATTGAGATTGGTTTTTCTGATTTTGATTTTGTTCTTGTGTACTAGTATTTTTATTTGTATTATCACTTTTTCCATCATCGTTATTTAGAGTATTAAAGTTACAAGCAGTTAAAAATAATGTAGAAATCAATAATAATGTATTTATATATTTAATTTTCATTATATACTCCTCCTATTAAAATGTTGTGAGACTATACCTAGATAAGTCTAACATTTCAATATTATATAATATACAAAAACTTCGGAATTCGTAATAATTAAATACTTAGAAATGTTTTGTGTTGAACCGAGTTTGTGTAACTTATATATGCTCGGTAAAGATATAACATCATAAATTAAGATTATATGAAACGATAGAACGGTATTAAATAACATATACATATCTGTTGTATATTGTTATAAAAATAAGGTTAGCAAATTGCTAAATATTAAATTAAAGTTAAATTTCATTTTGATTATAGTTTTCATTATAATATTTGTAATAATGTCATTTGTTGTGAGTTATATAATTAGTTCAGTAGATCCTAAATATAGTATTACATGTTACTTTATAGCTATAAGTTTTGTTGTGATATTTGCCACATTTAGTGGTGCTTATCTAGATACTAAAATTTCTGGAGACAAGGATAGAAAATCATAAAAAATATCAAAAGAAAGAAAAGAATAAAAAATAATTAATAATATCAATATGATAAATTTTTAAAACATTCTAATATTATAAAAGAATCAAAATTATCATTATATACTGCACCGGAAAATCATCGGTTTTAAAATAATGAGTAGTGGAATTATGGAGATTTTAGACTTAATAGATGGTTACGCTACTCTTATTATCAAATTGCTTGAAGATAGAGATATGGATGAAGAATCTCCACAGTTATACCACAGTTCACTAAAAATTTTTAGTGAGTGTAATAGAATGGATTATCATATTAATCAAATTGATACTAGAAGTATTAAACATACCTAAATCAACATATTACCGATGGAAAAACAAAAACCATAAAAATGATGCCGTAACACAAAAAGTCATTGAATTATGTAAAGCTAACCACTATACCTACGGTTATCGTAAGATTACAGCGTTGATTAATCAATATTATACATCACCAATTAATCATAAGAGAGTACAGAGAATGATGCAGAAGCATAATTTGAACTGCCGAGTTAGACTTAAAAAGACGACAAGGATAGGTAAACCGTATTATAAAACGGACAATTTAAAGCGAGTTGTCCCATGGAAGTATTAACAACCGATATTACTTATTTACCATTTGGTCATTCTATGTTGTATTTATCTTCGATAACGGATATTTATAACGGAGAAATTGTGGCGCATAAAATCGATGATAAACAAGACCAAAGTTTAGTTAATGATACATTAAATCAAATCGATATACCTGAGGCTTGTATATTACATAGTGATCAGGGCAGCGTTTATACATCTTATGCTTATTATCAATTGTGCGAAGAAAAAGGCATTATCAGAAGTATGTCCCGAAAAGGCGTATATAAAGGGCGCCCCT
>NZ_JBEYLC010000135.1:0-2226 GCF_040635885.1 Nocardiopsis sp. NPDC006832
CACCGCCCGAGAGAACCGGTCCGCCAGGGTGGCACGGGAGACGGCGCACTCTCCGGCCAGGACGTCCAGGGTCCACGGGCGGGTGGGCTGTTCGTGCATCAGGTCCAGGGCCTGGGCGGCGACCATGTCCCGTCGGCCGCTGAGCCAGTTCGGGGCGGCGTCCGGATGCGACTCCAACCAGGCGCGGACCGCCATGACCAGCAGGCAGTCGAGGAGACGGTCGTTGAGCGTGCTCTGGGCCACCCGAGCGGTGGTGATCTCCCGGGTGAGGAGGGAGACGACCATGGGGTCGACCGAACCGGCGGGCAACACCGCCAGCCTGGGCAGCGCGGCCAGGGCCAGGCGACCGACCTCCCCGGTGTCCTCGTAGGAACCGATGATCGCGCCGTGTTCGCCGTCCGGGTCGTTTCCCCAGGTTCCGACCCCGTGACACAGACTCAGGTGGACTTCGGTGCCGTCGTCGGCCACGCACCGCTGCCCCGGTTCGATGGTGATGGTCGGAACCCGACCGGGGCGGTCGGAGGCCACGTAGGGTTCGGGGCCTCGGACCAGGAGTACGTCCCCGGGGGCGGCCTCGACCCGTTCGTCACCGGTGTCCAGCCACAGGGTCCCCGAGGTCACCACGACCAGGTCCAGGGCGGCCCCCGCCCGAACGTCGATCGACCAGGGTGGGCCCATGACCAGGCGCAGGGTGAAGGCCGAGCGGGCGCGCGGGCTGTCGAACAGGTGCCCCAGGGGATCCATGGGCCTTCCCCGATCAATCGGATTCTGGATGTTCTCTTATGCATTCCAGCAGATGAACCATGTTCCGTCCAGGTCTTCTTCGATGTACTGAGGACATGGATACGAACAACAGCCCGCAGCGGGTTCTCGTCACCGGCGGCACCGGGATGACCGGTCGCCGCGTCACCCGACTTCTGACCGAACGCGGCGTCGACCACAGGGTCGCTTCCCGGTCGGGGCACCAGGAGAGCGGTACGCCGCCCTTCGACTGGGGCTCCCCCGACACCTGGGACGCCGTTCTGGATGGGTCGGACGCCGTCTACCTCTGCTATCACCCCGACCTGGCCCTGCCCGGGGCGGCCGAGACCGTGACCGCGTTCGCCACGCGCGCCACCGAACACGGCGTGCGCCGCATGGCGCTGCTGTCCGGACGGGGCGAACCGGAGGCACAGCGCGCGGAAGAACAGGTCCGGGCGGTCTTTCCCGGACTGACCGTGCTGCGCTGCTCCTTCTTCGCGCAGAACTTCTCCGAGCACTTCTTCGTACCGGCCGTCCTGTCGGGAACGCTGGCCCTGCCGGTGGCGGACGTTCCGGAGCCGTTCGTGGACCTGGACGACGTGGCCGAGGTCGCCACCCTGGCTCTCACCGAGGACGGGCACGCCGGGGAGGTGTACGAGATGACCGGCCCGCGAGCGCTCACGTTCACCGAGGTGGGCAAGGTGCTGGGCGCGGCGGCCGGCCACCCCGTGGAGTACCGGCGGGTGAGCGTCGAGGAGTTCGTCGCGGCGTCTGCCGCACAGGGCATTCCCGAGGAGGTGGCCCAGGGGTTGGCCGCGCTGTTCGGGGAGGTCCTGGACGGACGGAACACGGCGACCACAGGCGGGGTGGAGCGCGCCCTCGGGCGCCCGGCACGCAGCTTCGAGGAGTACGTCGCGGACGCCGCGAAGACCGACGCCCGGGGTCGGTGATCCAGCGGCTGTGCCCGGTCGGTATCGCGTCCGGGCACAGCCTTCGGGATCAGACGGTCTGTTCCCGAGCCGCCTCGGCGGGCAGGGAGATCCGCCAGGCGACGAACCCGGCGACCACGAGTCCGGCGATGGCCAGGAGGCTACTGACCAGGAACGGATCGAAGCCGCCCAGGGCGGGCGCGAACCCGATGCCGACGTAGACCGTGATTCCGGTGGAACCCCCCAGTTGGTCGGCGGCGCGTTGGACACCGGAGGCGATGCCGACGTCGGATTCGGTCACTCCGGTCACCGCGACGTACTGAAGGCCGACGATTCCGAACCCCATCCCGGCGGCGATCAGCACCATGGCCGGGATCATCACCGGTCCGCCCGCCCCGAAGGACGCGGCCAGGGCGATGAACGCCATCGCCGCCACGGTGAAGCCGATGCCGGTCAGGACACAGGCCCGGGCGCCCCATCGTTCGAGGATCCGAGGGACCAGCACCGAGACCACGATCAGGGCCGCGGCCAAGGGCAGCATCAGCAGACCGGTCTG
>NZ_JBEYLC010000136.1:0-1972 GCF_040635885.1 Nocardiopsis sp. NPDC006832
CGCATCCAGGCGGAGGCCGCCCTTGCGGGTGACACCCCGCTCTTCGACAGCCTGGTGGTGTTCGAGAACTACCCGGTGGACCAGGACTCGGCCGCCGAACACGGCCTGGAGATCGTCGACGTCACCGCCAACGAGGCCACCAACTACCCGCTCACCCTCGTCGCCTACGACGGTGAGCGCGTCGAGGTCCAGCTGCGCTACGATCCCGACGCCTTCGACACCGTCAACGCCGACCGGCTGGCCGACCGCTTCGCCTTCCACCTGCGTGCACTGGTGGAGCGGCCCGACCGCGCCGTCGGCGCCCTGCCGCTCCTGACCGGCGCGGAACACGAGGAGCTCACCCGCTGGGGCGACGGCGGGTCCGCGCGGGCCGGTCGCACCTTCGTCGAGGTGTTCACCGAGCAGGCGCACCGCAGCCCCGGGGCCACCGCCCTGGTCGGCGCCGACCAGGAGTGGACCTACGCCGAGGTCGACGCGCGCACCGACGACCTCGCCCTGCGCCTGCACGCCCTGGGCGTCACCCGCGGGACCACGGTGGGCGTGAGCCTGGAGCGTGGACCGGACCTGATCGTCGCGCTCCTGGCGGTGATGAAGGCGGGCGGCGCCTACCTGCCCATCGACCCCGCCTATCCCGTCGAACGACAGGCCTTCGTCATCGCGGACTCCGGTGTGCGCGTCCTGCTCACGGAGTCGGACCACCAGGCCGGAGCCGCTGCCGGAATCGCCGGAACCGACGACAGTGGGCCGATCCGTCTCACCCTGGACGCCCTGACCCGCCGCCCGCTGCCCGAGGGGGCGACCGTCCCCGTCCCGCCGGAGCCGGACGACCTCGCCTACCTCATCTACACCTCGGGGTCGACCGGTACGCCCAAGGGCACCATGGTCACCCACCGGGGCACGGGCGAACTGGCCGCCTCCATGGCCGAGCGGTTCGGCACCCGGCCCGACTTCCGGGTCCTGCAGCTCGCCTCGTCCAGCTTCGACGCCTCGGTGATGGAGGTCCTGATGGCCTTCGGCGCGGGTGCCGCCCTCGTGGTGCCCCCGCCCGGCCCGCTGGTCGGTGAGGACCTGGCGCGGACCCTGCTCCGGTACCGCGTCGGGCTCACGATCATCCCGCCGTCCGTGCTCGCCTCGGTACCCGCCGGGGACTATCCCGACCTTCGGGTCCTGGTCGTCGGTGCGGAGGCGTGCCCGGCCGAGCTCGTGAACCGGTGGGCGCCCGGCCGACGCATGGTCAACGCCTACGGGCCCACCGAGATCACCATCGCCGCCTCCCTGAGCGACCCCCTGGCCACGGGCGGCAGCCCGCCCATCGGCCGACCGGTCCAGGGCACCCGGCTACGTGTGCTGGACCGTGGTCTGCGCCCCGTGCCCGGGGGAGTGGTCGGCGAGCTGTACGTGGGTGGTGCGGGTGTGGCGCGGGGGTATTGGGGGCGTTCGGGGTTGACGGCGGAGCGTTTCGTCGCCGATCCGTTCGGTTCGGGTGGTCGTTTGTATCGCACGGGTGATCTGGTGCGGTGGAACGTGGCCGGGCAGTTGGAGTACGTGGGTCGGGCGGATTCCCAGGTGAAGTTGCGGGGGTTCCGGATCGAGCCGGGAGAGATCGAGTCCGCGCTGGTCGCGATCCCGGGTGTTGGCCAGGCCGCCGTCACGGTCCGCGAGGACGCTCCGGGCGGTCGCGCACTGGTCGGCTACGTCGCCGGTGGGCCGGCAGACCCCGCCTCGCTGCGCGAGGAGCTCGCCGCGACACTGCCCGCTCACATGGTGCCCGCCGTCATCGTGGTCCTGGACGCGGTGCCGTTGACGCCCAACGGCAAGACCGACCACCGAGCCCTGCCCGCACCCGACTGGGGCGAGCTCACCGCACACCGGTACACGGCCCCGCGTTCTGAGGTCGAGGGTGTGTTGGCCGGGGTGTTCGCTTCGGTGTTGGGTGTGGAGCGGGTGGGGGTCTTCGATGACTTCTTCGCTC
>NZ_JBEYLC010000137.1:0-1969 GCF_040635885.1 Nocardiopsis sp. NPDC006832
CGCGGGTCTGAACCGGCTGGCGCGGATGGGCAGGGACCACAACGTGCGGGTGTTCGTGTCGACGTTGGCGCCGTGCGCCGGATCGCCGCGTTGCACGGCCACGGTGGAGGAACAACGGAGCCGGGTCAACTCCTACCTGCGCGAACAGGCGTACGACCCGGAGTCGTCGTTCGCCGGGGTGTGGGACTTCGAAGCGGTGCTGCGCGACCCGGAGTTCCCGACGCGGATGCGGCCCGAGTACGACTCCGGTGACCACCTGCACCCCAACGACGCGGGTCTGCGCGCGATCGCCGAGTCGGTGGACCTGTACGAGTTGCTCGGGGTGTGACCCGGAGGCGGGGCACGGCCCGGGGCGGAAGCCGCACGGTTCAGCGAGGACAGCCCAGCTGGTGGTGGATGACCAGGTCGACGTAGACCTCGCTCAGGTCCCGCAGACTCAACCCGGCCTCGGGGTCGTACCAGTGCACGAGGGAGTCGAAGGTCTCCAGGACCTTGTCGGCGGCCCCGCCCGTGTCGGTCACCACGAAGCGGCCTTCGGTGACCCCGGCGACGACGATCTCCCGCACGCGTTCGCGCAGGGCGCGGTACAGCCCGGCGATCTCCCGGTATCGGGCGGGGTCGATGGCGCGCAGGGTGGGCATGAGTTCGCGGCTGAGCGCGAGGGCGGTGCGGTGCTTCCAACCACCGATGATGTGGCCGCGCACGAGGCCGGCCATGCGCTCGGTGGCGCTCGCACGCGGATCGTCGGCGGCCAGCCGGTCCTGGACGTGCTCGTGGGTGGCGTGCAGGACGACCGCGTGGATCAGGTCCAAACGCGTGGGGAAGGCACGCCGTAGGTCGGCGGCGTCGATGTCGGTCTCGACGGCGATCCGTTGGGTCAGGACGGACATGGGCATGCCGCGAGAGCCGTGTTCGTCGAACAGGCGGGCGGCGCATTCCAGGACGGGGGCCGTGGTGCGCAGTGCGTGAGGGGAGAGGTCGGCCGTCATTGCTCTGGTTATCTCAGTCGGTCGTCGTACGCCTTTAAGGGGAAGGGCGCCAAGGATATCGCCGAAGGGGTGGCGAATTGCGTGGAACGGCGAAACTCGATGAGGAATGTCGAGATCACGATACGTATGTTGTCGATGTTCTGGTTGAAGTGGTCGATGTACCTTTCGGCGTTTTCGTCAGGGGTGGACGGACCCCTCCCTCCACCCCTGACACGTGCGGATCGTCAGGGAACCCGATTCGCGCCGGCCACCCCGGGGGCAACGGGGGGAAGGGCACCGGAATCGGCTTCCACGGGTATCGGAGGCGCCTGCGCCCGGCCGGTGGTCAACGACACCAGGTCGTCGACGCGTTCGGTGGCCAGTGCGTCCACTCCCATTCCGATGAGTCGTGCCATCTCCGGGAATTCGTTCACGGTCCAGGCGACCACCCGGTGACCGGAACGGTGTATCTCACCGATCGTTTCCCGGTCCAACAGGGTGTAGTGAGTGCCCAGGAAAGTGGGACACAGTGAACGCACCAGGTCCTGCGGTGGGGCCCCCGGCCGATCCCAGGCCAGCATCAGCCGCGCGCCCGGGCTGCGCTCGCGCAGCGCCCGGAGCACCTCCACCGGTCCGGTGAACAGGGCCTGATCGACGAAACCGTGTTCGCGCAACACCTTGTCGGCGGCCAGGGCCGTCTCGGGTGTGAGCGCGTCGATCATCAGCGGGGAGGCCTCCCGGCCGCAGAACTCGGCCAGGACCTCCATCAGTGTCGGGACACGCCGCTCCACGTCCTCGCGAGCGGCGGCGAGCTCGGCCAGGGTCAGTTCACCCACCTGGCGAGTCTGGGAACCCGGGACGGTCACGACACGTTCGTCCACCAGGACGGGATATCCGTCCGCGGTCAGGTGGACGTCGATCTTGACCAGGTCGACCCCGCCGCGCAAGGCTGAACGTAGGGCCGGCAGCGTGTTACCCGGGTAGCGTGCGGTGTCTCCGCG
>NZ_JBEYLC010000138.1:0-1894 GCF_040635885.1 Nocardiopsis sp. NPDC006832
CGATGTACTTGTACAGCTGCACGTTGTCGGCGTGCTTGAGCAGGGTGCCGAACCGGATGCCGATCTCGGCCTGACCGGCGGTGCCGACCTCGTGGTGCTGGAGCTCGACCTCGATGCCGGACTCGATGAGCGTCTTCACCATGTCCGAGCGCAGGTCGCTGTAGTGGTCGACCGGCTCGACCGGGAAGTAGCCGCCCTTGAAGCGCGGACGATACCCGCGGTTGCCGCCCTCGATCGCCGAGCCGGTGTTCCAGGCGCCCTCGATGGAGTCGATCTCGTAGTAGCCGGTGTTCGCGCTCGTCTTGAACTTGACGTCGTCGAAGATGTAGAACTCGGCCTCGGCACCGAAGAAGGCGGTGTCGGCGACGCCGCTGCCGCGCAGGTAGGCCTCGGCCTTGCGGGCGACGTTGCGCGGGTCGCGGCTGTAGGACTCCAGCGTGAGCGGGTCGTGGACGAAGAACGTCATGTTCAGCGTCTTGTGCTTGCGGAACGGGTCCAGCACGCCGGTGCTCAGGTCCGGCAGCAACAGCATGTCGGACTCGTGGATGGCCTGGAAGCCGCGGATCGAGGAACCGTCGAACATCTGGCCGTCGGTGAAGGTGGACTCGTCCACGTTCTCGGTCGGGAGGGTCACGTGGTTCACGCCCCCGAACAGGTCCGTGAAACGGACATCGAGGAATGCGACGTCCTCGTCTCGGATGTAGGCGAGGACCTCATCGACGCTGCTGAACAAAACGGAACCTCCGTGCAGGTGGCTGAGACGGCGGGTCGGTGGGTCCGCTCCATCGCGGGGCCCGTCGACCACACGCCGTCTCCCGGCTTCGCTCTCGAAGCTAGGAGCGCGTGATTTCCACGCCATGTCTCGATTGTTTCTTGCATGTTACGGAGCGAGGTGATCACGTGGACGACCCCCATGGGGCGGTGATTCCGCCTGTTTCAAGGGCGAATCGGCCCGTCGGCGTGGTTCGGGGGTGATCGGTCCCACCCGGGTTCGCGGCCGGCGTCACACCATCCGTGCCCACCCGGGTGCGGGTGTCCGTGACGTGCCTATACCGTGAAAACCATGAGTGACGAGAGCCGGTCCACCGCCGACCCCGACGACGACTTCCGCTACCGGGGGAACCGGCTCGGGCTGCCCGAGGAAGGTCCTCGATCGGTGCCGGGCGTGGTCCGTCGACTCGTCGGCCTGGCCCTGGACTGGGCCGTGGCGAGCCTCCTCGTCTGGGGGGCCATCAACGCGGGTCTGATCGGCCGGGAACTCGCGGCGGCCGCCGCGAGCGGTGGGGAGCAGGAGGCCCTGGCCCTGACCAACTTCACCACCCTGTCCACCCTGGTGGTGTTCGCGGCGATGAGCATCGTGCTGCTGACCCTGTTCGGTACAACGATCGGGCGGCGGATCGTCGGCGTCGGGATCACGGCCACGGGAGAGCGTTCCTGGCCCTGGTTCGTGTCCATGACGGTGCGGACCCTGCTGTTGTGCCTGGTGATTCCGGCCGTGGTCTACGACCGTGACACACGTGGTCTACACGACCGGGCCGCGGGCACCATCGCGACCCGTTACTGACCCCTCACAGGACGCGTCGGACCGGCGTCGGGTGCGTCGGGGCGCCCTTCGGGCTGCTGTTAGCATCCTGAACAGCTTTTCCCGGGGCCGCGAGCCTTCTGGCCGCCCTGACCCCGCCCCCTCCAAGGTCTTCTTCGTATCCGAAGGTTCGCATGGCTGGAAAACGTTCCGCCCCTCACTCGTCAGGTGCCCTGGGCGCCACAAGAATGTCCGGGGGACAGTGGATCGCCTGTGCCGTCACGGCGTTGACCATCGTCGCAAGTCTGGGCGGCTACGGCTGGTACCAGGGGTTGATCGGCAACATCACCACCACGCAGGTGGACACCGACG
>NZ_JBEYLC010000139.1:0-1784 GCF_040635885.1 Nocardiopsis sp. NPDC006832
CCCGGCCCTGAAGGACCGGGCTTGGAGGTAGCGCCCAACCGGCTGCTGGGGTGGACTCCTCCGTCCAGACACCCCTTATGGGGTGGCAGGGACGCGTGACTCACGCCCCGCGTTCCACACTCTCTCGCCACGAGTGGCGATGTTGTGGGAAGCATTCCGATCGGCGTGGGCAACGACCCCACACCCCCGACAGATGAAAAGCCCCTGGTCGAGGCGGTTGCGCTTGTCGACGTGGCCGCACTCGGCGCACGTCTGCGAGGTGTAGGCGGGATCAACGAAGACCAGGGGCACACCGGCCCGCTTGGCCTTATAGACGATGAAGTCCGCGAGCTGGGCGAAGGCCCAGCAGTGGAGTGCGACCCGTTGGGGCTTGCGGAGCCGTACCCGGGTGCGGATGCCCTGGAGTTCTTCCAGGGCCAGGCCGCGCCCGGTGCGTTCAGCCTCGGTCACGATCATCTTGGCGATGATGTGATTGGTGTTCTTGACGTGCCGCTGTTCGCGGCGGGAACGCTCCTTCAGCCGACGCTTGGCGGACTTGGTGCGCTTCTTCTGGAGCTTGGCCCGCAAGGCGAGCTGACGCTTACGGTACCGGTTGAGACCGCGCCCGGCGACCTGGTAGCCGGTGGACGTAGTGGCAATGTTGGCCATGCCGAGATCGACGCCGATGAAGCCGTCCGGCTCGTACTGCTCGGCCTCGGGAACCTCGCAGGTGGCGACGAGGTAGAACACGCCGTCGCGCTCGATCAGGTCGGATTCGCCCTGCCGGTACGCCTGGAGCGTCTTGAGCGCCTCAGCGGAGCATACGTAGCGGATATTTTTGAGCCGCCCGGACGTGGTCCAGATGGACACGGTCCGCTGGTCGTACCGCCAGGACAGGCACCGGTCGTCGTAGGGTTGGGCGGCCTCGCACCGGAACACGATGGGCTTGGACTCCGCCTTACGGCGACGTTTGGAGCCTTCCTTGCCGAGGTTCCCAGCTCGGATGTTGGCCTTCAAGGTGGTGTAGGCGTCGCGCACCTTCTTGATGACGTGTTGCGCAGCCTGCGCGCCCAAACCCTGTTCTTTGAGGTGGGCGTAGGTGTGCTTGCGCAGCTCGTACTCACGCGGCACGTCGTTGACGAATGCCACCTCAGAAACCCAGGTGGCCAAGTCGTTGACCGCGCGCAGGGTGGAACGCAGTGCGGCGGCCTGGTCGGCCTCCGTCAAGAGTTTGACCTGCACGACGATCTTCATGGGTACGACCATAAGATCCATGTCCCCTCGATGGGAGCCGAACCCCGAAATCCGCAGGGGACGAACGGTCGTCCACACCCTCCATGCCCACTTGGTCCTCACACCCAGATACCGGCCCGGCCCGTTCACCGACGTGATCCTTACGCGCTGCGAAGAGATCATGCGAGCCGTCTGTGCCGACTTCGAAACCGAGTTGGTCGAGTTCAACGGCGAACGCGATCACGTCCACCTGCTCGTGCGCTACCCGCCCAAGGTCGCCATCTCCCGACTGGTCGGCTCTCTCAAGGGCGTATCCGCCCGCAGGCTCCGCCAGGAGTTCCCCGGCCACCTTCGCAAGTACTTGTGGGGCGACCACTTCTGGTCCCCGTCCTACTTTGCTGCGTCCTGCGGCGGCGCCCCGTTGGCGATCATCAAGGAGTACATCGAGAACCAGAAGCGTCCAGGCTGAGGTCAACGGTGCGAACCCGTGCTCTGGTGCGGGTCACCGCTATCTTGAGAAGCGATTCCTCCCGGGCGTGAACGCCCGGGGTTCCTCGCTAGATCAGGCTGAA
>NZ_JBEYLC010000140.1:0-1743 GCF_040635885.1 Nocardiopsis sp. NPDC006832
CATTGCGGCGCGGCCAGGTCACCAAGTTTGTGGAGAGCCGATGGTTCTCGAACACGATGTTCTGCGTGATTCTGGCCAACGCCATCATATTGGGATGGGCCACTTATGGGGGTTCTGCCCTTCCGTATCTCCTCATCGCGGAGCGGATCTTCATCGGTATCTTCGCCATCGAGATGACGCTGAAGCTCTACGCCTGGCGGGGCAGGTTCTGGAAAGATCCCTGGAACTGGTTCGACTTCGGTGTGGTCGTCATCTCGCTGATCCCGTCGACCGGACCGTTCGCGGTGCTGCGGATCCTGCGAGTGCTGCGCATCCTTCGACTCATCACCGCGGTCCCGCAGATGCGCCAGATCATAGGAGCGCTCTTCAAGGCGGTCCCCGGCATGGGCACGGTGATCGGGCTGTTGCTGATCGTCATCTACGTGTCGGCGATCCTCGGACAGCAGATGTTCGGCGAGGACGTGCCCGAGTTCTTCGGTGACCTCGGCACCACGCTGTACACGATGTTCCTGCTCATGACCACGGAGAACTGGCCGGACGTCTCGGATGCGGTGTTGGAACAACATCCCAACGCGTGGATCTTCTTCGTCCTGTACATCGTGCTCACGGCGTTCATCATGCTGAACCTGGTGATCGGTGTGATCGTCACCGCGATGGAGCAGGAGTACAGCGAAGGTCGTTGGGAAGAGGACCAAGAGCTCGAACTGGTCCAGCACAACGAGGTGATCGCGAAGTTGGACGCGCTGACCACTCAGGTCCAGTACCTGCAGAGCAGGATTCAGTCACAGGACCGGGACTCTCTTGTTGATCACTCCGTACCCCCGGCTGCTCCCTCTGCCAACAGCACCCACGGAGTTCCCCCATTCTCCTCAACGGAGAGCCCCGGCCCTGAGGCCGAATCCCGGGAAGTTGATTAGTCCCCACCGCAAATCACATATCCCGGGAAAGGTGAGTGGCGGAAGAGGGCCCACCGGGGAAAACGAGTAGTGAAACCCCCGGCGGGCCGTCCCCACCCTCGATAAGAATTATGTAGGACGCGGGCGCGCCCGCGCGACTGTTTCGAGGATTCTCTTCGAGGTTTTCTGCGCGTGGGGCGCCCTTACAGGGGCGAAGCCGACAATTCTACGGTCACGGCTTGGATACGCTCCGCACTGAACCTTCGGCAGCTCTGTCCGTTGGGGTCGTAGTGACCGAATCTCTCTTCCGGTGACCCGGCAGGTCGTCAGTCCTGAGGTAGGACGAATACTCCCTTGCCCGCCACGATCCGCACGTGGCCCTTCTCCTCAAGGAGAGCTGTCGTCTTGATGACTGTGCCTCTGGCGAGCCCAAACTCCTGAACCAGGCCGGCGATGCTCGGGATCGGACGGTTCGCCGGGTAGTCACCACGTTCGATACGAGCGATCAACACTGCGGCCAGCTGAAGCCACACCGGATCCGGTCCATCGTGATCGAGTTCGCTGTCAGCGCTGTAACCAGCAGGGATGCTCACTTCACTCATACAGACGACGTTGGCATGGAGTGCCGGTCAGAATCAGGTTGGGTAATTCTATAGCAGTGCATGAAAGGGTTAAGGTACGATCACGCTGAAGCAAGGAAGAACCCCGGCGACGTGCGGACACACGCCCCGGGGCCATGGCCGACCTGACTAAGAGCTCATCTCATTTGGATTCTCGATAGCCTGGCCCGGTGTCGATGGTTGAGCGGTTGGTGCCGGACAAACTGTGGGAGCTGTTTCAACGGGTG
>NZ_JBEYLC010000141.1:0-1724 GCF_040635885.1 Nocardiopsis sp. NPDC006832
GGGTCGCCGGCGCATCCCACCACCAGGGCCAGGGAGAAGGCGGCGACGACGGTGGTCAGGGTGCGCACGACCGGTCGGATCACGTGGTCTCCTCACTGACATTTGTACTGCTTCTAATACATCTCTACCTGCTAAATCAATGGCAGCGCCTCGCTCAAATGGTAAGTCGATATCTGCTCGTTGTGCTGCAATGTTTGCATCTACAACACGATCAACATTACCGCCTGCTATGTAATGAGACTCAAGTTGATTTGTAGTTAAGTTTAAACCAGCATTATGCGCTTTGATCAGAGGTGCGATAACTTTTCTTGGTGAAACCCGTCTTAAACGCATCCCCACAAGTGTGCCTATTCCAACATGTACTCCAGCAGCTAGTGCTGAAATCCATAATCCGACCGGAACAAATGAAAACAGAATGAGTAGTGCAACTACTATAATGACTGCAATGATTATAAAACCAATACTAAACATTAAATCGCTCCTTTTTATTTTTCGATTTCTCTAACAACAACACGTGTACCTTCAACTTCAAGAATCTTAACTTGTCGATTACGTAAAATAAATAAAGATCAACAGTTACAATATGAGAATGAAAAGTTAACTAAGCAACTCGAAGAATATAAAGTAAGAGATGCTAAATCACAGATGAAAGCTGAAGCACGATTGATGTTAAACAAAGAAGGCATTGATGTGACTGAGGAACCTTGATTAGATATGTTAGTTACTTCAAATGCAGAAGACACTAAAAAGAATGTTGAAACTTTTTCTAATCTTTTAAATAAAATAGTTCAATCAAATGTTGAAAGAGCATTAAGACAAGACTCACCAGTAAGCACTCAATCAAATAAAATGACAAAAGATGAAGAATCAGATTATCTTGTTTCAGGGAGAAAATGTCTATAAACAAATGTACTAAATTCTCAATTTTTAACATTCTACTTTATAAAAATTAAATAGAAAATTGAGTTTAACCTACTAGGTGGAGAATTTTCTCTATATCGATGACATTTTAAAAGATTGAAAGTAATTGTAACTATAAAATTTTATAATAACTGAATTTACGGTCTATAAAGATTATATTTATACGATTATATTAAAGGTTTGCTTTCAACTAAGAAAACAAACCTTTAATGTTAAAACTCTTTTTTAATGATTACCTATCTAAATGATTTATTGCATATTGCGCTTCTTCAGGAGTAAATCCTTCTCCATTTTCTGAAACGAGTTGATCATATGACGCTTGATTAGAAATGTTTATATTTTTTACGTAACTTTTTGCTAATCTCAGTGCATTCATTTTATAATCTACACTGATATGGTCAACAGCATACTGTGCTACGTCTGCCGGATATTTCTCTCCGTATTCCGAAGTTAATTGTTTGTATAAACTTTTCTTAGAGATAGGTAATGTATTTGCATATGACTTTGCTTGTGCTATAGCTGCATTTTGTTCGCTAGTTGGAGAAGCTGCTTCATCATTTGCATTATTATTTTGATCTTTTGTGTTTTGCTTTAAGTTCACAGAGTTTTGTTTGTCTGTCTGCGTTGATTTTTCCATATTTTTATTTTTAGTTGTTTTTACATTATTTATATTAGACTTTTCTTTCATAGTTGATGCATGTTCTATTTGATTTCGGAGGTGCCCACCAGCCTCACCGAGATCCAGCGCGTGGTGACGGTCTTCCGGGAACTGCGTTCGGGGGTCACCGAGGACAACACCACCA
>NZ_JBEYLC010000142.1:0-1643 GCF_040635885.1 Nocardiopsis sp. NPDC006832
CCCGTTGAAACAGCTCCCACAGTTTGTCCGGCACCAACCGCTCAACCATCGACACCGGGCCAGGCTATCGAGAATCCAAATGAGATGAGCTCTTAATGGGAGCCACTCTGTCCCCGGGATATGACTCTGGGCGGGGGTTCGGGATGGGGGCATGCCGATATCCCCACAGGACACAAGGCCCTTTGGGTCTGACACCCACTCGGGGGTGATCTCGTCGGGGTGGTGTTCCACCTGGCGGAAGTACGCGGTGGTTAGAGGGCGGTGGCTGGGGCTGGCTCGCCTTCCCCATCCCCGGACCCGCTGGTCTCGGTGTCCTGCCGGTTCTGGGCGTGGTGGTGCTCCCAGATCTGCCGGTTCACCTTGGCCTGCAACCGGTGCTTGAGCCGGTTATGGGTCGAGCACAGCACCTGCATGTTGTCCGCACTCGTGACCCCGCCGTGGGAGAAGGGGACGATGTGGTCGTACTGCGACCAACTACGCGGCATGTCGCAGCCCTCGTGCCACTCGCAGTAGGGCTTCTTGAACCCCGCCGCCTGGCGCACCGGATCCGGTGCGCACCGCTGCTTACGCCCCACATCCAACAGAGTCCGACCCTGGGCGTCGGTCACGAACCGACGCAACCAGCTGTGGGGGGTCAGGCGGGCCACCATCTGATCCGGGAGGACCACACCATCCTCGGTGGTGGCGGGCTCAGCCGTCCTGTCACCGAGGAAGCGTTTGAGGGGGACGGTGATGTTCAACGTGGCCAACGGTTGGCGGCTCAGGCTGGAGCAACCCCGGTGGGTCAGAGCGGTCTCGAAGATGCGCATCATCGCGTCATAGGTGCGCTGATGCTTCGGCATCGCCGCGTTCTCCGGCCCATACGGCTGCGTGTAAGCCTGCAGAGCGGCCTGGATGAGCTCGTTGTCGGCCCCCGGCCCCCACATCCGCAACAAAAACCCGGACTCGAACGTAGGCGAGAATTGCGCACCCCGGCTCTCGAACGTTTCGTCATAGTCCCGGTCGGCCTTATCCGGGTCCAGGCGGGCGACGAACCATTTCGCCGCGTTCCGCAACTGGCGCACCGAAGCCTTCGGGCACTCGGCCTTGAAACCGATCAGCCCGAATTCCAACCGGGCCCGAAAACCCTCCACATCCGGGCGGGTGGCCCGGAAATCCTCATCACCCTTTTCCCGCACCTGCGCCCAATCGGCCACAGCTTTTTCGGTGGAGGTCGCGATCGCGCACGCCTCACCCAAAGACAGAGTCTGCTTCCCGAACGCTTCTTCCACGAGCGGCAGCTGTTGTTTGTACAACGCCCGAGCGAGGGTGGCAAGGCTCTTGGCCTCGGCCGGAGAGGTGCCCCACTGGTGGGTGATCCACGCTTGGATGCTGCGCTGGCCACCCTCTTCCAACAGGGCACCGGTGGCCTCCATGCGGGCCAGGGCGGGCAGCATCCCATAACGGATCCGGTCGACTTCCCCATTGAGCCGGCGAAACTGTGCGAGCATATCGGCTTCGCACCCGAATGGGATATCCCGGCCGGAGAATTCCACCGCGATCTCCCGGGCACCCGCCATCGCCTTATCGACCGGGGTGTTCCCGGTCGGGCGCGGTGCGTGGGGAGGAAAGCTCATACTCTGATTATATGCGAACACCCCAGG
>NZ_JBEYLC010000143.1:0-1562 GCF_040635885.1 Nocardiopsis sp. NPDC006832
AACACCCAACGACCACCCCGCGAAACCAACCGCCCCACCTTGGCCGACGAAGACCTCGTGAACCCCATCGGATTCACCACCCGCTCATCCACAGCAGGCACCGCATCCACTGACAGACGGGAGGGTTCGGCCGCCCCGTGTACGGCGCCCGGCTCGCCCAGGCGCCGCCAAAGCCGCTCGGGCTCGGTTCCTTCCGGCGCGGCGGACGGTATGGACTCGACGGGACTCCGTCGTCCTCCCACCAGGGAGCGGGCCACCGCCATCAACACCTCACCCGACTCGACCGGGTCGGTGAAGGAGAACTCCCACGCCCAACCCCGATTCGGTAGACGGCGTGTCCTTGAGCTCAACAGGCCCTTCCACTGCCCGATACCCGGTGGGGCCGGTAGCGGCGGGCCCTGGCGCGGTACGGTGTCCAGCACGACGATCATGGCCCCGGCCGCTCGTGGAAGCCCGTTGCTCCTGCTCCAAGTGCGCAGGTCGATCGTGCTCGCCGCGACGAGCACGAGCAGGTCCACCTGTTCGTCCGCCGTCCCGCCCTCGCCCGCTCCCAGGTCCAGGGCCCGGACCCCGGCCCCTTCGGCCACACCCGCCACCACGCGGTCGGTGCGCGGGCCTACGTGGGCGACCAGGACCGACTTCGCTCCGTGTGCTCGCAACGCTCCGGTCAGCAGATCCCCGATCACCGCGTCACCCTCATGTCGTGTGCCCGATCCTCGGAGTCACCACCCAGGTCCCTCCAGGCGACGGCGAGTTCGGTGAGGGGAATGTCCTCGGGATCGGGCTCCAGCAACGCACTGGGCCGCCAGCCCCGGAGCTGGCGGTCCCCCGAGGCCTGGAGGAAATGGCCGGTGTCGACCCTCCAGGTGTGCCCACCAGCCTTGCGGCGGAGCACGTAGTTGCAGCCGTGACCACGGTGGATCCGGCCGCCCATGCGCTCGATCCCCATGAGCAGCCGGGTGTCCTCGGCCGTGGGCACCGGGGAGAAACCGCCCACCTCCTCCAGGGTCCTGCGGTCCATCAACAGGGTTCCTCCGGCCGCCCTGTGCCACAGGGCTTCGGTGGCCCCACCCAGACGCACGGTCCGATCCAGTGCTTCGAGGTAGACGAAGGAGGCCACGGCCCCCACCAGGTCGGCTCCGGAATAATGGCGGGCCGCCACCAGATCCGACAGATGATCCGGCCCATACCAATCGTCATCATCCATCTTCGCCACCAACGAACCACTCGCCCGCGCGATCGCCCCATTCAGAACCGAACCGAACACCATTCGCGAATCCGGCTCCCACACCACCAACTCACGCCCCGAAGCACGATAGGCATCGACCGCCTCCGACACACCAGGAGCACCCACCCCGAACCCGTGCAGCGCCAACACCACCTCCACATCCACACCCCGCTGACGCCCCACCTGACGCAAAGCGAAACCCACCATCTCCGGCCGCCGCGTACACAGAACAACCGACGCCGAAGGCTCTACCGACCCACCACCCGACCGATACCAACGCGCCTGCCGCCCGAACAGCCGCAACGCCACCCGCCGCAACCGCACACTGTGCTCC
>NZ_JBEYLC010000144.1:0-1553 GCF_040635885.1 Nocardiopsis sp. NPDC006832
GGGGTGATGGTGTCGGTTTCTGCTGCTGAGGATCGTGTGTTGGCGGTGGTGGCGGAGTGTGGTGGTGGTGTGGATGTGGCCGCGGTCAATGGTCCTGAGTCGGTGGTGGTGTCGGGGGCCGAGGCCGCGGTGGAGCGTGTGGTGGGTGTTCTGGCGGGTCAGGGGTGTCGGGTTCGGCGTTTGCGGGTCAGTCATGCGTTTCATTCGGCGTTGATGGAGCCGATGTTGGCGGAGTTCCGTGAGGTGTTGGAGGGGGTTTCGTTCGGGGTTCCTCGGTGTTCGGTGGTGTCGAACGTGTCGGGGCGTGTGGTGGTGGGGGAGGAGTTGTCCTCGCCTGAGTACTGGGTGCGTCATGTGCGTGGGACGGTGCGTTTCGCCGATGGTGTGCGGTCGATGGTGAGGGAGGGTGTGTCGCGGTTCGTGGAGGTGGGGCCGGACGCGGGTTTGGTGTCGGTGGTGGGTGAGTGTGTGGCGGCCGAGGGGGTCGCTGTGGATGACGTGGTGTTGGTGGGTGCGCTGCGTCGGGGGCGTGGTGAGGAGGAGTCCGTGGTGGGGGCCGCCGCGGATTTGTGGGTGCATGGGGTGGATGTGGATTGGGGCGGGTTCTTCGCTTCGGTGGGTGTGGAGCGTGTGCCGGTGGGGTTGCCGACGTATGCGTTCCAGCGTGAGCGGTTCTGGTTGGACTCCGGTGGTGGTGGTCTGCTTTCGGATGTGGTGGAGCTGGCCGAGGGCGGGGTGTCGGTGTGGAGTGGTCGGTTGTCGTTGTCCTCGCATGGGTGGTTGGCCGATCACGCGGTGGGTGGTCAGGTGTTGTTGCCGGGGACGGCGTTTTTGGATGTGGCGTTGCATGTGGCGTTGCGGTCGGGGTTGTCGGGTGTTGCCGAGTTGACGTTGCAGCAGCCGTTGGTGTTGCCGCCTCGGGGTGAGGTGGAGTTGCAGGTGGTGGTGGATCGGGGTGTGGCGGATGGGCCGCGGGTGGCGGTGTATTCGCGGTTGGTGGGTGATGAGGGTGCTGGGTGGAGTGCTCATGCGGTGGGGGTTTTGGGGGTTGTCGGTGGGGTTGGTGGTGGTGATGTTTCGGTGCCTGAGGGTGCTGAGGTGTTGCCGGTGGATGGGTTGTATGAGCGGTTGTCGGAGGGGGGTTTTGGTTATGGTCCTGCGTTTCGTGGGTTGCGGCGGGCGTGGCGTGGGGTGTCTGAGGGTGAGGTGATCGCTGAGGTGGCGTTGCCGCGTGGGTGGCGGGATCGTGCTGGTGATCATGTGGTGCATCCGGCGTTGTTGGATGCGGTTTTGCATGTGTTGTCGTTTGTGGATTTGCCGGGTTTGCGGTCGGGGTTGTTGCCGTTTTCCTGGTCGGGTGTGCGGGTGTTCGCTTCGGGTGCGGCGAGTGTGTTGGCGCGTGTGGTGTGGGTGGGTGGTGGTGCGGTTTCGGTGGAGTTGGTGGATGGTTCGGGTGGGGTGGTGTTGTCGGTTGATGAGTTGGTGTTGCGGCCGGCTGGTGGGTTGGTGTCGGGTGGTGGGCCGTTGTACGGCTTGTCCTGGACACCGACCGA
>NZ_JBEYLC010000145.1:0-1431 GCF_040635885.1 Nocardiopsis sp. NPDC006832
TCACACCTGTTCCCATGCCGAACACAGAAGTTAAGCTCCTTAGCGCCGATGGTAGTCGGACTGACGTTCCGCTAGAGTAGGACGTTGCCAGGCAATCTACTTTTGACCTGTTGGTCATTTTTTTGTGGATTAATAGAATATATTAATAAATTAACTTGAATTTTTTGTTGACTTAACTATGCTTAAGATGTATAATTAATTCTTGTCGGTAAGAAATGAACATTGAAAACTGAATGACAATATGTCAACGTTAATTCCAATAAACAGTAACGAAACGTTACAAACTATTTAGTATTTATGAGCTAATCAAACATCATAATTTTTTATGGAGAGTTTGATCCTGGCTCAGGATGAACGCTGGCGGCGTGCCTAATACATGCAAGTCGAGCGAACAGACGAGGAGCTTGCTCCTCTGACGTTAGCGGCGGACGGGTGAGTAACACGTGGATAACCTACCTATAAGACTGGGATAACTTCGGGAAACCGGAGCTAATACCGGATAATATATTGAACCGCATGGTTCAATAGTGAAAGACGGTTTTGCTGTCACTTATAGATGGATCCGCGCCGCATTAGCTAGTTGGTAAGGTAACGGCTTACCAAGGCAACGATGCGTAGCCGACCTGAGAGGGTGATCGGCCACACTGGAACTGAGACACGGTCCAGACTCCTACGGGAGGCAGCAGTAGGGAATCTTCCGCAATGGGCGAAAGCCTGACGGAGCAACGCCGCGTGAGTGATGAAGGTCTTCGGATCGTAAAACTCTGTTATTAGGGAAGAACAAATGTGTAAGTAACTATGCACGTCTTGACGGTACCTAATCAGAAAGCCACGGCTAACTACGTGCCAGCAGCCGCGGTAATACGTAGGTGGCAAGCGTTATCCGGAATTATTGGGCGTAAAGCGCGCGTAGGCGGTTTTTTAAGTCTGATGTGAAAGCCCACGGCTCAACCGTGGAGGGTCATTGGAAACTGGAAAACTTGAGTGCAGAAGAGGAAAGTGGAATTCCATGTGTAGCGGTGAAATGCGCAGAGATATGGAGGAACACCAGTGGCGAAGGCGACTTTCTGGTCTGTAACTGACGCTGATGTGCGAAAGCGTGGGGATCAAACAGGATTAGATACCCTGGTAGTCCACGCCGTAAACGATGAGTGCTAAGTGTTAGGGGGTTTCCGCCCCTTAGTGCTGCAGCTAACGCATTAAGCACTCCGCCTGGGGAGTACGACCGCAAGGTTGAAACTCAAAGGAATTGACGGGGACCCGCACAAGCGGTGGAGCATGTGGTTTAATTCGAAGCAACGCGAAGAACCTTACCAAATCTTGACATCCTCTGACCCCTCTAGAGATAGAGTTTTCCCCTTCGGGGGACAGAGTGACAGGTGGTGCATGGTTGTCGTCAGCTCGTGTCGTGAGATGTTGGGTTAAGTCCCG
>NZ_JBEYLC010000146.1:0-1302 GCF_040635885.1 Nocardiopsis sp. NPDC006832
CTTCGGTTCGGTAGACAGATGTCCACTTTCGGATAGTTTGCTACTGAATGAGGAGATTCAAGATGCCTAGGACCCGACCGGCCTACCCGCAGGAGTACCGCGAGCAAATCCTGTCGCTGGCTCGTATCGGACGCAGCGCCGAACAACTTGCGGCCGAGTTCGAACCCTCCGAGCAGACCATCCGCAACTGGATCCGCCAGGAACGTATCGACACCGGCAAACAACCCGGCATGACCAGCGATGACAAGTCCGAACTGGCCCGGTTGCGGCGGGAGAACGCTCAGCTGCGCGAGGAACGCGAGATCCTGCGTAAGGCCACGGCTTTCTTCGTCCGGGAGACCAGCAGGTGATCCACCGGCTGATCGACGAAGAAAAGGCGCACCACTCCGTCTCCCGTATGACCCGGCTGCTCGGTGTGTCGCGGCAGGGCTACTACCAGCACGTGCACCGATCCGAACGCGGCCTTGGGCCACGCGAGCGCTCCGACCAAGAACTGACTCAGCGGATCCGCTACCACCACGAGCAGTCCCGCGGCACCTACGGAGCCCCCCGGATCCAGGCCGACCTGGCCGAACTCGATGGGCTGCGGGCGGGCCGCAACCGCATCAACCGGCTCATGCGGCGCGAAGGTCTGGTGGGGGTGCACCGCCGCACCGGCCGCAAAAGCCTGACCGTCCAAGACCGGATGGCCACCACACCCCCGGATCTGGTGGGCCGTGACTTCACCGCCCCGGCCCCGAACCTGAAATGGACGGCCGATATCACCTACGTGCCCACCGACCAGGGGTGGCTCTACCTCGCGGTGGTCATGGACCTGTTCTCTCGAAAGATCGTGGGTTGGGCGATGGCCGCTCATATGCGTGCCGAGCTGGTCTGTGACGCGTTGACCATGGCGATCGGTGCCCGACGTCCGGAGGCGGGCCTGGTCCATCATTCGGACAAGGGCTCTCAGTACACGAGTTTGGCGTTCGGTCGGCGGTGCGAGGAGGCCGGGGTCAGCCCTTCGACCGGGCGGACCGGGTCGTGTTTCGACAACGCCGTCACCGAGAGCTTCTTCGCGTCATTGGAGACCGAGCTGATCGACCGCACCCGCTTCCTCACCCGGATGGAGGCGCAGCGGGAGGTGTTCTCCTATATCGAGGGGTTCTACAATCCGTGGCGTCGGCATTCGGCGAATGGTCGGCTCAGCCCGGTCGAGTATGAACGTCGCCACACTGAGCGGGCCCGGAATGACTCCGCTGAACTGGCTGAAACCGCGTAAAATCCCAGTTCACAGGTGTCCACCGAACCGAAGCAACTTCA
>NZ_JBEYLC010000147.1:0-1286 GCF_040635885.1 Nocardiopsis sp. NPDC006832
GCGGCTCAGGCTGGAGCAACCCCGGTGGGTCAGAGCGGTCTCGAAGATGCGCATCATCGCGTCATAGGTGCGCTGATGCTTCGGCATCGCCGCGTCATCGGGCCCATACGGTTCGGTGTAGGCCTCCAGGGCGGTCTGGATCAGCTCGTGGTCGGCCCCAGGCCCCCACATCCGCAACAGAAACCCGGACTCGAACGTGGGCGAGAATTGCGCGCCCCGGTTCTCGAACGTTTCGTCGTAATTCCGGTCGGCCTTATCGGGGTCCAGGCGGGCGACGAACCATTTCGCCGCGTCCCGCAGCTGGCGCACCGAGGCCTGCGGGCATTCCTTCTTATAGGCGATGAGCCCGTATTCTAACCGGGCCCGAAACCCCTCCGCCGAAGGACGCTGGGCACGGAATTCCTCATCCGTTGTTTCGAGGACCTTCGCCCATTCGGTGGTGGCTTTTTCGGTGGAGGTCGCGATGGCGCACGCTTCACCCAGCGACAGGGCCTTGTTCTGGAAGGCTTCTTCCACCAGGGGCAGCTGCTGCTGATGCAACGCTCGGGCGAGGGTGGCAAGGCTCTTGGCCTCGGCCGGAGAGGTCCCCCACTGGTGGGTGATCCACGCCTGGATGCTGCGCTGGCCGCCCTCTTCCAACAGGGCACCGGTGGTCTCCATGCGGGCCAGGGCGGGCAGCATCCCGTAGCGGATGCGGTCTGTTTCCTGGTTGAGGCGGCCGAACTGTGCGAGCACCTCGGTTTCGCACCCGGACGGGATATCCCGTTCGGAGAATTCCACCGCCATCTCCCGCGCACCCGCCATCGCCTTATCGACCGGGGTGTTCCCGGTCGGGCGCGGTGCGTGGGGAGGAAAGCTCATGCTCTGATTATATGCGAACACCCCCAAGAATGGCAGGCCTACCCGCGAGTTTATTAACCGAATTCTGGGGCCGGTATTCCTATCATACGAGGACCCCTGTTTCGGGTTGCCCGCAACCCCTTTTCCCTATGGCCGGATCCGCCCATCGCGGAGACAATCCTGGCGAATTCGAGGGAAGGGGCTCTGAATGGAAACGATCTTGCTCCTAGCGCCATGTTGGGCGCCCAAATCGGCGCTACGAGCAAGATCATCGCTGTGAAGACCAGGGCCGGCTACCGCAGGGACGCGGCCCGCCCCGTGCCTGGCCTGTAGCGGGTCCTTCGTGACCTCACCCGTCACGTAGTGGCGACGCGCTCAACGATGCAGCGAGGCGGTGGGGAAGGGATCCGGCCGGCCACGGCCGGACCGGGCCCCCGGGGCCCGCA
>NZ_JBEYLC010000148.1:0-1183 GCF_040635885.1 Nocardiopsis sp. NPDC006832
TGCTGTGACCGGAAACGTTCACCCGGGTGTCCTCACGCTGCGATGGGTAGCGGTCGGCCTCCCCAACGAACACCTTTCTCGCTGCGTACCCGGGCGCGTTCTCGGCGTTGGGCCGCGAGCACGTCCGGGTCACGGGCGTTGGCGTTGCGCCACCGCAGGTAGGCATGCAGCGCCCGCGTCTGGACCGTGTGGTTGGGGTGGTGGGAGTTGGCGATGGTGAACTGGCGCAGCGGCCCGAAGTGCGCCTCGATCGGGTTGGCCCAGGAGGCGTAGGTGGGGGTGAAGCACAACTCGACCTTGTTGCGCCGGGCCCAGGAGCGGATCTTGGGACCCTTGTGCGCGGACAGGTTGTCCATGATCACGTAGACGGGTGCGCCGTCCGGGCGGGCGGCCCGAATCGACTTGAGCGCCGTGAGCGTGTTCGCGCCGCCTTTGCGCCGGTGGTTGATGCCCCACAGGGTGTCGGAGCCCACCGAGTAGCAGCCATGGAAGTAAGTGACGCCGTGGGTGCGCCGATAGGTGGCCGCGATGCGATCGGGCAGGCTCTTGCGGGCCCAGCCCGTTCCGGCGGTGGGGCGGATGCCCAACGGCCCGAACTCGTCGAAGGCGAAGATCCGGTCGGCGAAGTGCTCCATGACGTGCTCGATGCGGTCGAGTTTGGTATCGCGGTCGGGGTCGGGTGAGTCCTTCCAGGTCGTGGTGCGTTGGAAGGTGACACCGTGCCGGTGGAGCAGGGTCCGCAGGGTCTCGCGGCCGATGCGCAGGCCTGGTCCGGGGCGGCGGGCCAGGTGGGCGGCGAGTTTACGCAGCGACCAGCGGGTGAAGGGCTGGCCGAGCTTGGTCGGGCGGGTCGTGGCCGTGTGGATGACGAGGTCTTCCTCGTCAGAGGTGAGCAGGCGGGGACGGCCTCCCGCCCACTTAGGGTCCAGGCAGCTCAGCCCTTGGTCGTTGAAGGCGTGGATGACCTCGCGCACGGTCTTTTCGTCAGCGGCGACCAGGCGAGCTATGACCGGGACGGTGTTGCCGCTGGAAGAGGCCAGGATGATCATCGCCCGCCGGTAGCGAACCGTGTTGGTGCTGCCCCGGCGGACGATGCGTTGCAGTTTTTGGCCCTCAGGATCGGTGAGTCTGCGGGCTTTGAGGGGTGCGGACACCGCGGCTCCCAGGATCGGCTGCTGGTGTT